>NZ_JBLKRU010000009.1:0-232979 GCF_047608185.1 Caballeronia eucalypticola | reverse complement strand
GGATTTCCGTTAGCCTATCTGGTTGCGGTGATCTGTCTGGCAAGCGGCGCAGTGCTGGAGGCGGCGCTCGGAACTTATGCGGGCAAAGGCAGCGGGGAGCTGGCGGCGTTTCGCATGCTGCAAAGCTCGTTTCGTCGCGGTGACGTGATCGTTGCTGACGCCTTGTACTGCCACTACTTTCTGATGGCCTCAATGATCGCCGCCGGGGTGGATGTCGTGATGGAACAGCATGGGGCGCGCCACACCGACTTTCGGCGCGGCAAGTCGCTGGGCACGCGCGATCACCTTGTGACGTGGCCCAAACCCCAGCAGTGTCCCGCCTGGATGACGCGTGAGCAGTACCAGGCCTTCCCCGATGAACTGACAATGCGCGAGTCCAGGCTGCATCACCAGGTGCTGGTCACCACGATGCTTGATGCACGCAAGACCCGCAAACAGGACCTCTCGCAGTTGTATGCCAGGCGCTGGAACGTGGAACTGGATCTACGTAACATCAAGACAACGATGGGCATGGATGTGCTGCATTGCCAAACGGCCCACATGAACGAGAAGGAGATCTGGGTCCATCTGCTGGCCTACAACGTAATCCGGCTGCTGATGGCCCAAGCCGCCAGCCACTACGCCACGGACCCGAGAGCACTGAGCTTCAAGCACACCGTGCAGCTATGGACTGAATGGCTGGCCAGAGGGCTGACGGCAACGCACGACCAGAGTCTCCTGTTCAGCCTGATCGCACAGTCCCGTGTTGGGAATCGCCCCGGTCGCATCGAACCACGAATGCGTAAACGTAGACCGAAGTCTTATCCATGGCTGAAAGAGCCTCGTCACATCGCTCGCGAGCGCGCCCGAAAATATGGGCACGCTCCTCGGGCTTAAGTAAGTGCCATTCCCGCTAGAGCCGGTACGCGGTATCGAGAACCCGAGCTGCCTCGTCGTAGACCCGCACCAGCGTTTCCTGTTTGCCGTAAGCGAGGTGAAAAACTACAGCGGCACCGCGAACGGTTCGGTCAGTGCCTACGCAATCGACCAGGCTACCGGGTCATTGCATCTGATCAACACGGTCAATTCGCAAGGCGCCGGACCGGTGTATCTGAGTCTGCATCCGAGCGGCCGCTTCCTGCTGGTCGCAAACTACAACAGCGGAAGCATCGCGGTATTTCCGGTGGCGAGCGACGGCACGTTGGGCGACGCCTCTTCCGTGCAACAGCCACAGGCCCCCGCAGGCGCGCAACACGCGGCAGAAGGCGTCCCTGGGAGCTTTGCAGTGAGCGACCATGACGGTTCGCACGCGCACAATATTGTGTCGTCGCCGGATGGGCGCTTTGTGATTTCGACTGACCTCGGTGTCGATCGGACCTATGTCTGGAAGTTCGATGAAGCTACTGGAAAGCTGTCGCCGAACGACCCACCGTTCGTCGCCGCTTCGGCAGGCGCGGGGCCGCGACATGTCGTGTTCCATCCAAGCGGCAGGTACCTGTACGAAGTCACCGAGGAAGCATCGACCCTGGTCTGCTACGCCTACGACAGCGCGCGCGGCGTGCTGACACAATTGCAATCCGTCTCCACGCTGCCAGCCGCCTACCAGGGCACGAGCTTCGCATCGGAAATTCTGCTTTCACACGACGGCCGCTTTATCTACGTGGCGAACCGTCTTCATGACACGATCGTCCAGTTTCGCGTGGGCACGGACGGCCATCTGACGCGCGTGGGTGAGATTCCGACCGGCGGCGATTATCCGCGGGTGATCAAGTTTGATCCGTCGGGCCGGTTCTTGTATTCACTGAATCAACGCAGCGATCACATCGCGATCTTTGCCGTCGATGCCGCCAGCGGCAAGCTTCGATTCACCGGCACCTACGTGGCGGTCGGGAGCCCATCGGATATTACCTTCGCGTCTCCGGCCAGCGCAGGACAGTAGCGCACAACACGCGGTCCGGACGCGCGGCGCATCGGGACTCCGGCGTCAAAGGCGCCATGCACCGATGCTCGGTAGACTGTGCTACTTGATTCAGAACAGTTTGCAGGAGAGCCGTACATGGACCGCATGACCGCGATGGAAACGTACGTCACCGTAGTCGACGCAGGTTCATTTTCTGCCGCGGCTCGCCGGCTGAAGCTGGGCCAGCCGGCGGTCTCGAAGTCGATAGCGCAACTCGAAGAGCATTTGGGCGCGCGACTCCTGCTCAGGTCAACGAGGGGCCTGACGCCAACGGATGCAGGCCAGCGATTCTACGAGCACGCCCGTCGTGCAATCGATGAAGCCGATCAGGCCGAGCAGTCAGTACGCGAATCGTCGGACGGGCTTTCGGGGCGCTTGCGCATTGGTGCGGCCGTCACGTTCGCACGGCTGCATGTTTTGCCCGCGCTCAAGACCTTTCTTGACCAGCATCCAAAACTCAGTATCGACATCATCCTCGACGATCGCTCTATCGATTTGCTCGAACAGGGCGTCGATGTCGCGCTTCGCATGGGGACGCTCGATGACTCGACCATGACTGCACGGCGCATCCTGCGTGGACGTCGACTGGTGGTGGGAACGCCGCGCTATTTTGCGGAAGCCGGCATTCCGACGACGCCTGCTGAACTGAGCCGGCACCAGGCGATCGTTTATTCGCTGCGAGGCGGCGGCGAGTCGTGGTCGTTCAGCCGCGATGATGGCTCCCAGGTCGCCGTGGTCGTTTCAGGCCGGGTAAGCGTGAGCGCTGCAGAAGGCATGCGCACTGCGGTGCTGGGGCATGTGGGTCTGGCGGTCGCGTCGGAATGGATGTTCTCCCCCGAACTCGCCGATGGCACCGTGCAAGCCGTTCTCACCGAATGGACGCTGCCGCCCATCGATGTCTGGGCAGTCTTTCCGTCCGGCCGCATGGCGACAACCAAGGCGCGGGCTTTCGTCGCTTTCGTCGAGCATCTGCTGGGTGAAGGGGGTGCTGGTACTGAATTCGACCGGTAATTTTCTTACGCCTTCGTAGCGGCCTTTTCGAGGACCGGGAACATGTCGCTCGGATCAGGGCGGCGCGTATAGTCCGGATTAACTTCGGAGTACAGCACGATACCGTCTTGCCCAATGATGTAGCGCGCGGGCATAGGCAGGGTCCAACTGGCATCGTCGTTGAACGACGGGAGATTATTTCCCAGGAGTTCGTATAAATCGACGAGGTACTCCGGCAGCCTGAAGCGCAGGCCGAATGCCGCGCTGATCTCGCCGCGGACATCGCTCAGCACCGGGAAGCTCAACCTGTTTTCGCGCACCGACTTGCGGTGATTAACCAGCGTCTGCGGCGAGATAGCGACCACGTTCGCGTTATGGGTGCGAATCCGCGGCAGCACTTCGTTGATCGCCTGAAGTTCAAGGTTGCCGTACGGACACCAACCTCCACGATAGAAGGTCACCACAAGCGGTCCCTGCGTGAGCAGATCGGCCGACGAGACGTCGTTAGCGTTCTGATCCTTCAGCGTGAATTGCGGCGCTCGGTCACCGGCCTTGATGGCGTGGCCAGCCTGACCGCTCGCAGCCAGTTCGGCAGTCGCGCGCGCCATGATGAGCTGGATTTCCGGCGGCTTGCCGGCCTTAGCCTTGAAGTTGGCCTTGAAAGCGTCGAGTCTGTCTTGCAGTGCCATCGCGAATCTCCTTGAGTGATTGAGGCTCTTGCGTACCGGCAAGGCGAACGGGTCGGCGCGTTACGCGCCCCGCTCACGATAGCCACACATTGAAGCGCTCAGGTCAGCAGCAGAAGACGTCTTCCCCGGATAACAGCTATTCCTCGCACATGACTACCGCGTGTCCCGCCACGAGCAGACGATACGCATCAACCAGTGCACGACTGCATTGGCGCACATGCAGCAATCGGCTAGCGCCTTCGCCTAAGCATGTGAGCGAACCTTTCAAAACACTATCGAGGTAATCATGACCCAAGCTCTTAAAGGCAAACTTGCACTCGTGACCGGCGCTTCTCGCGGCATTGGCGCGGCTATCGCAACCCGTCTCGCACGGGACGGCGCATCGGTGATCGTCCACTACGCATCGAGTCCGGAGCGTGCAGCGAACATCGTCAAGGCGATCCGCGATGCGGGCGGGGAGGCCGAAGCAGTCGGCGCCAATCTGGCAAAGCCCGAGGGTGTCAAGGCGCTGACTGATTCGTTGAATGGAGTCTTCGGCGGGAAGTTCGAAGGCCGGCTGGACATCCTCGTCAACAATGCAGGCACCGTCGAATACGGACCGTTCCTCGAGTCGTCGGATACGTCCTATGACACGCACTTCAATCTGAATGTGCGGGCGCCGATCGAACTGGCGAAGGACGCGGCGAAACGCATGATCAAGACGGGCTGGGGGCGCATCATTAATGTGGGCTCCGCTTTCGGTGAAGCTGCGCCGCTGCCGGGCGTAACGCTTTATATCGCGTCGAAATTCGCCATTCGCGGTTTCACACGCGGTCTTTCGCGCGAACTCGGGCAATTCGGTGTGACGGTCAATGCAGTTCAGCCCGGCCCGATCGACACCGAACTGGCTCCTCAGCCCGGAACGGAAGCGCATGCCACGATGACCAAACTCGCTAGCGTCGGCCGCTTCGGTAAGCCTGAAGAAATCGCGGCGGCAGTAGCGTATCTGGCGAGCCCGGAAGCAGGCTACACCACCGGCGAAAGTCTGACGGTCGATGGCGGGTGGATTGCCTGAGGAAGGGAAGAGCGGTTTCTTTAGCCTGATCTGAAGCGCGTGCGGGTGCGAAAGCATTTGCACGGCGCACCGGGCGTAATCGCTGGAATTCAGTAGACTGAGCGGTGTAGTCAGCGTGTTAGACCCTTCACCTATTTTTTCAGGAGCAACAAGCATGGCCACGTATATCGTTTTTACGCGAGAAAGCACACAGGACCAGTCCGAACTCGACACTTACCAGGCCAACGTGGGCGCGTCCTTTGCCGGTCATCCGCTGAAGGTTCTTGCCGCTTACGGACCGCAACAGGTGCTCGAAGGGTCGGCGCCTGAGGGCGTCGTTATTATCGAATTCCCGGATACCGCCTCTGCCCGTGCCTGGTATGACAGCCCGGCATATCAAACGGTCGTGCAGCATCGCTTCAAGGGCGCGACCTATCGGGCTGTTCTTGTCGAGGGAGTGTAGAACCTACGACGCGCAAACATGCACGGAGCATCTTGATTCGCTCACGCTCGTCATCCGCCCACCGGCTTTCATGTCGGTCGGCGGTTAGACGAAATTCTTTTTTGCCAAGCGTTCGTCCCGTTACAGGGATATCTAGGTCGGAATGAGCGGTAAGGCTACCATTCGCCGCAGATAATCAGGATGCCGAAGCGCTCTCAGTAGCGCAGTGGCTCCGACTCCGGCGTCACAGCTTTTGGAACCGGCCAAACAAGGTCATTTTGCGTTCGAAGCGCGCCGATGCTTGAGCCAGACGAGCCCGAACAACACAAGGCTAATGGTGGTAAGAATCGCGCCTGCGACCATGCAAATGGGAGTGAGCGCGGGGAAGAAGTCTCCGCTTTTGTCACGTGTGAAAGCCCAGGCGCCGCCATCAAGCATCAGCCCGCAAAATCCGGTGGCGACTGCAGGTTCGATGCCGCTAGACCCAGTCGGCAGTTTCCGAGGCAAGTCGGGTACCGGTTCGCGTTTAAAGGGTGACGTATTGGCGTGTGGCTCGTCAGCAGGGTGTTCTGAAGGCATGGCATTGGCGACATTGATCAAGGGTGCCAGTGTATAGCGGTAGCGACATCTTCGCGCGCTCGCAAACCAAGCGGGCTCAACTTTCCTGCGAAACACGAATGACTACTCCTTCGTCCCCGGCAAGGAGCAAGGTGGTTCCAGCGATCTGTTTACCCTCATGACCTTCCATGGTCGACAGCACCACGGTCCCTTGAGGTATTTCAATCGATGCATCCGTTCCGGCCATATTCAACGCGACGAAAAGCCGTTCACTGCCCACGTGTCGTTCATAGGTCAATACGTTAGCGCCCGCCATGACTCTTTCAATCGCTCCTTCCACCAAGGCCGGCTCGCTTCTGCGCAACGCTAGCAAGCGCTTATAAAACGTTAGCATCGACGATGTTGCGCGATCCTGATCAATGACGTTGACGCTATCACCACCGCTAACTGGCAACCACGGCACACCACTCGAAAACCCGGCTTTCGGTGATCCATCCCATTGCATGGGTGTCCGTTCAGGGTCACGACCCTGACCAATGCCAGGCTGTCGCAACTCGGCAGGATCCTGCACGCGATCGGGCGGGATCACCCCGTTAGTCATGCCGATTTCATCGCCGTAATAGAGCGTAGGCGTGCCGCGTAGCGTAAGCAGCAACATTGCCGCGACTCGCGCCTGGCGCGCGCCGATGCGTGTCGCGACACGCGGGTTGTCGTGATTGCCGAGCACCCAGTTTGGCCATGCATGCAAAGGCAGCGCATGGTCGTAGTCGGACACGATCCGCGCAATCTCCGCCGCGTTCCAGGGCGCGCCGATCAGCTGAAAGTTGAACGGCATGTTCGCGCCGTCGCCGTTCGGTCCGTAGTAGCTGACAAGCTGAGGCACGGGCAAATAAATCTCGCCAACCAACACACGTTCACCGTATTCGTCGAGCGTCGCGCGCATCGACCGGACGATGTCATGAACTTCAGGCTGATCTTCCGTATAGGTTTGCAGTTGCCGATGATGATCGGGCTCGCCCGCCTTGAACTCGGGGTTCGGCGGATTGTCGCGGAAGAGGGCATCCTTGATGAGCAGCCAAAGTACATCGACGCGAAAACCATCGACGCCCCGATCCAGCCAGAACCGCAACACGTCGTCCATTTCTTTGCGTACGTCGGCATTGCGCCAGTTGAGATCGGGCTGTTCGCGCAGGAACGCGTGATAGTAATATTGGCCCGTTAGGGCGTCCCATTCCCACGCTGAGCCGCCCATGCGGCTCAGCCAGTTGTTGGGAGGCCCGCCATCGGGCGCGGGATCGCGCCATAGGTACCAATCGCGCTTCGCGTTATCGCGTGATGATCGACTCTCGGTGAACCACGGATGTTTGTCGGAGGAATGATTGGGAACGAAGTCGAGCAAGACCTTCAGGCCCAATTCGTGCGCATGTGCGACGAGCCGGTCAAAGTCGCCGAGCGTCCCGAACACAGGCGCGATCGCGCAATAGTCGGCGACGTCGTAACCGAAGTCGACCATGGGCGATGGATAGACAGGCGAGATCCATACGGCGTCTACGCCAAGCGTGGCGAGGTATTCCAGGCGCGCCGTGATACCCGCAAGATCGCCGATGCCGTCGCCGTTTTCATCCTGGAAGGATCGCGGATAGACCTGATAGATCACCCCTCGCTGCCACCACGCCAATTTTGACATTTCGTTCCTCGAATGACCGCACAGGTTGGACCCAACGAGCAGGCTTAAATGCTAAACGATCTTTGGTACAAGAATGCAATCGTCTATTGCCTCTCGGTAGGCACGTTCATGGACGCAAACGGCGACGGCGTGGGTGACTTCCAGGGCCTTATCCGTCGCCTTGATTATCTGCAAGGCCTCGGCGTTACCACTATCTGGCTGATGCCGTTCCAGCCGTCGCCCGGCCTCGATGCCGGCTACGACATCTCCGACTATTACAACGTCGATCCCCGCTACGGCACGCTGGGCGATTTCGCCGAGTTCGCGCATGCGTGCCATCAACGCGGCTTGCGAGTCATGATCGATCTCGTGGTCAACCACACGTCCGATCAGCACGCATGGTTCCGCGAAGCACGTAGCGATCCTGACTCGAAATATCGCGACTGGTATGTATGGTCCGAGAAGAAACCACGCAACGCCAAGGATGGAATCGTGTTTCCGGGTGTTCAGAAATCGACGTGGACTTACGACAAGCGAGCGGCGCTTTGGTACTTCCATCGTTTCTACGATTTTCAACCGGACTTGAATACGGCCAACCCGCATGTCCAGGCGGAAATATTGAAGGTGATGGGTTTCTGGATTCAACTTGGCGTGTCGGGTTTCCGGATGGACGCAGTGCCCTTCGTGATATCGACGAAGGGGGTCAAGGTGACGAAGCCAGTCGAGCAGTACAACATGCTGCGCACTTTCCGCGAATTCCTGCAGTGGCGCAAGGGCGACGCGATCATCCTGGCGGAGGCGAATGTGTTGCCTGATACCGACCTGGAGTATTTCGGCGATGACGGCGAGCGTCTTCAGATGATGTTCAATTTCCAGGTCAACCAGAATACGTTCTACACGCTGGCGAGCGCGGATACGGCGCCGCTGAAGAAGGCGTTGCTGGCGACCAGGCCGCGCCCCGCAACGGCGCAATGGGGCGTGTTCTTGCGCAACCACGATGAACTCGATCTAGGCCGCCTGACGCCTGAGCAACGCGCCACGGTATTCGCGGCCTTTGGGCCGGATCCGGATATGCAGCTATACGACAGGGGCATCCGCAGAAGGATTGCGCCCATGCTGTCCGGCGACCGCCGTCGTCTTGAGCTTGCTTACAGTTTGATGCTGACGCTGCCGGGCACCCCCGTCTTCCGATACGGCGATGAGATTGGCATGGGCGACGATCTGCGCTTGCCGGAACGTGAATGCGCCCGCACGCCGATGCAATGGTCCAGCGAGCCCCACGGAGGCTTTACCAAGCACGCGCGGCCCGTTGCAAGAGTCATCTCGGGTGGTCCTTACGGTTACGAACGGGTCAACGTGGCCGATCAGCGGCGCGATCCCAACTCGTTCCTGAACTGGACGGAGCGCCTGATCCGCATGCGCCGCGAAGTCCCCGAAATCAGTTGGGGCGACTTCGCGGTTCTGCGTGCTTCCCGCAACGAGGTCCTCGCGTTGCGCTACGACTGGCGCAACAATTCGGTCTTGTGCCTGCACAACTTCAGCGCCGAGGCGTGCACCGTGAAATTCAGGTCGGGCTGTACGAATCCCGACGAGGACATGCTCGTCAACCTTCTATCCGACGACCACAGCCAAGTCGGAGATGATGGCCGCCATAGCGTTGTTCTCGAGCCTTACGGATATCGGTGGTATCGCGTGGGTGGGCTCGACTATTTGCTCAAGCGCAGCGAAGTCTAATGCGTGCAAGGTCATTTTTTGGCCGCCGATGTCCGGGAAAAGAACAAGACAACAGCGTATTCCCCGTCTCTTAAAGATTACCGGCTTAACCAGACGGTCGCATCACGCTGCCTGGTAGCGAGGTGCTGGCTTACCGGTCTGAGTAGCAGCAAATAGAGCAGCGCGGGCCGCGTCATACTTCTCCCACAGGCTTTCATCGGCTACCGACGGCCACGTGAGTTTTTCACTCCGGTCGAAGCCGACCAGCGCGGCGTCGACCATGTTCTCAGCACTCATTACGTTATCCTGATTAAGCGTGGACAGAGGTACACCGGCCAGATCCCAGATCTCCGTTGCCGTCGCGGATGGCAGTACGATCTGCAGCCTGACGCCCGTCTCCGCCAGTTCGGCCTGAAGCCCTCGGCTGAACGCCACCACATAGGCTTTGGTGCCGCTATAGACAGCGCTGAATGGCAAAGAGTGCACCGACAACGCCGAGGCAACGTTGATGATGTCGCCTTCATTGCGGGTGAGAAAACTGGGCAGAACGGCGTGCGTCAGCTGCGTTAGCGCTGTGATGTTGAGCGCGACTTGCGCCATCGAGTTGCTGACCGACGCTTGCGCAAGGGGGCTAAAGTGCGCAAGGCCGGCGTTGTTGACCAGCAAGCGCACGCTAGCGTCGTTAGCCAGCACGTTTTCGACCTTGGCAAGATCGGCTTCGTCAGCAAGGTCGGCGACCAGTGTCTGGACCTTGACGCCGTGAGATGCCGACAGCTTTTCTGATAGTGCCAACAAGCGGTCTGCACGTCGTGCGACCAGGATGAGATCATAGCCGCGTGCAGCCAGACGATCGGCGTATACCGCGCCAATGCCAGACGATGCGCCAGTTACCACAGCGGTTTTGTTGCTAGCGGCCATTGCATTTCTCCAAGTCATTAAATTGAGTGCTCAACTAAATTAATTGAGGGCTCAAGTATATGGGTTTATACTAGGTGCGTGTCAATGATTTTCTGCTCATCCTTACTTGCGTCATGGAAATGACGTCAAACGATATGAAGAAACGAACCGGACCGGCTTCCGTCCGCAGCGAAGTCCCCGTTAGCTATGAAGACCTCGTATGTACAAACACCGCGCTGCGGCGGGCCGCGCGGCGATTGGGCAACCTGTACGACGATGCGCTTGCTCCTACTGGATTGAAGGCGACACAGCTTGGCTTGCTGGCTGAGATCCATCGGTGGGGAAGCGCTAATGATGCTCAGGCGCCCACGCTTCAGGATCTGGCGGGCAAACTCGCCATTCAGATATCCGCTTTGACGCACGCGCTCCGGCCTTTGGTACGCGATGGTCTGGTGATGCTGCAGCCCGATGAGCAGGACGGGCGTACCAAGCGCGCGGCATTGACGGCCGTTGGTGACGCGCGGCTTGGTGAGGCGGCGGGGCACTGGTCGGCAGTGAATGAGCGGGTCGAGGCAGTGTTAGGCGCCGATTCCGCGGCCACGCTGCGTAAGTTGGCTGATCTGGTTGCGTCAGATGAATTTTTGGCGGCGTATAGCGATAGTCAGATGGGGTGAGGGTGCTGGGCGGTTGCGGTTGCTTGATGGTTTTAGAGGCGGTTTATGGTAGCGGCGGAGGGTAGTTGGGCGTCGATGTAACCGGTACCGTTCCGTCAATGAGCGGCCAGAAAAGGCGCGTCTGCCCGGCGTGTGGATCGGACGTTTGCGATACCTGGTGGTCGCGCTGCTACGAATGTCCGCCGGTATGAAATTGAGTGAGTCTTTTTAACAATCGCGCCCGTTCAACCAATGCCTCCGAAGCTGCCATTCGCGAACTGGGACGACCTCGCCACCGTCCTTTAAGCCCGACATTACACATAGCTGCCCACCCCGTTCCACCCCCCCCCGCCAAAGCATCGCGAGGACGAGCGCCACGCCCATCCTCCAAACCGCCCTAAACAATCCGATCCACCGCCTTCGCGAGCCTCGCCACCGCACCTCCAACGTCTTGCAGTTTGTCCAAGCCGAATAATCCGATGCGGAAGGTCTTGAAATCTTCGGGCTCGTCGCATTGCAGCGGAACGCCGGGCGCGATCTGCAAGCCGGCATCGGCGAACTTCTTGCCGGATCGGATTCCGTCATCGTCCGTGTAGCTGACCACAACGCCCGGGGCCTCGAATCCCTCAGCCGCCACGCTCTTAAAACCCTTGTCAGCAAGAAGTGAGCGAACGCGCTTGCCGAGTTCGAGCTGCTCCGCTCTGACTTTATCGAAGCCGTATGTCTCGGTTTCTTTCATGATGTCACGCAGGATAGCGAGACCGTCGGTGGGCATCGTGGCGTGATACGCGAACCCGCCGTTCTCGTACGCTTCCATGATCTGCAGCCATTTGCGAAGATCGCAAGCGAAACTAGTGCTAGTCGTGCCGTCGATTCTTTCGCGAGCGAGCGGACTAAGCATGACCAGCCCGCAGCACGGCGACGCGCTCCATCCCTTTTGCGGCGCGCTGAGCAGGACGTCAACGCCGCACTCCTTCATGTCGACCCAGACCGTGCCGGAGGCAATGCAATCCAGTACCAACATGCCGCCGACGGCATGCACAGCGTCGCCCACCGCGCGCAAATAAGCGTCCGGCAGCATGATCCCGGATGCGGTTTCAACGTGCGGCGCAAAGACCAGATCCGGCTTGTTTTCCTTGATCGCCGCGACCACATCTTCGACTGGCGGCGGTGCATAGGCAGCCTGTCTCCCTTGTGCGACCGGACGCGCCTTCAGCACGATCGATTCAGACGGAATGCCGCCCATGTCGAAAATCTGCGACCATCGAAAACTGAACCAGCCGTTGCGGATGATCAGACACTTCTTGTTCGTCGCGAACTGCCGCGCAACGGCTTCCATGCCGAATGTTCCGCTGCCGGGGACCACAACGGCCGACGTCGCGTTGTAGACCTTTTTCAGGGAACCGGAAATATCGCGCATGACTCCTTGAAAGAGCTGCGACATGTGATTGATTGATCGGTCGGTATAAACGACTGAATATTCGAGAAGTCCCTCGCGGTCGACATCGGGAAGTAATCCTGGCATGTTTGTCTCCGGTTATAGGCGAATATAAGCATCGAAAGCAGATTCTAACGAAGCCACCCGTGGCTGAGTTAAAAAGGATTTGGCATTTTTGCAGTTGTATCAGATCACGAATGCCGCTCGATCGGGACATTGTTTTATTCGTTGGTTCACGCATGAAGTTTTATGACGACGTTTTGCGAGACATGGCAATGAAGATAACGATTGCGTACATCGAAGAACCGCCGTTCGGCTGGACGGAAGCGGATCATGCTACCGGTGCTGACATTGATCTGGCGGGTACAGTGCTTCGCGCGATCGGAGTCACCCGGATCGAACATCACCTGACTACCTTCAGCGAACTGCTTCCTGGCGTCGAAGCCGGGCGCTGGGATATGAACGTTCCGCTTTTCGTTACACCTGAACGGGCCAGGCTAGTCGCATTCAGCTTGCCCGTATGGTCGATCGGAGACGGTTTCCTGGTTAAGGCCGGAAATCCGAAAGCGCTCACCAGTTATGCGTCACTCGCTAAACGCGATGATGCGCGCCTCGGCATCATTGCCGGTCAGGTCCAACACGATTCAGCGAGAGCGTCAGGCGTAAGGGATGACCAGATAACCATCTTCGAGCACCAAGCCGATGCTATTGAAGCGGTTCGCTCGGGGGCAATCGATGCGTATGCGAGCACCGCGTTGGGAAATCGCATTCTCGCGGACCGTATCGGCGGTTCGGTGCTTGATGCAGTCGAGCACGCGCCGGGAACGAACGGCGCGCAGCGAAATCTCCCGCTCGGAGCGTTCTCGTTTAGCAAGAAAAATAGCGCTCTGCTGAATGCGGTGAACGAACAAGTTCGTCTATATCTGGGCTCGCCAGACCATCGCGATCGCATGGCAAAATTTGGCCTCACACGCAACGAGATCGATCCCGCTCTTGTCCGTTGAACTTCAAGAGCGGCCTTGGCTTGCGCGTTCAGCAGTCAGCGGACCGCTCGCTGCTGCCGCAAAATCTTCACAAAGTTCAGCACTGTCGGTGACTTTTCGCGCGACCGATGGATCAACGCGATACCGGTCGAAAGCGGCTTCCCCTGCAGCGCGTGATACGACACGCCTTCAACCTGGATCTGCCGGATCGACGCGGGAACCACGGCAACGCCGAATCCCGCCGCAACCAGATTCGCCGCCGACGATATCTGCGGCGACTCCATTCCTATCGAGGGCGCGAATCCGGCTTCGCGGCATGCACTGATGATCGAGTCGTATAGATCCGGCCCGATCGGCCGCGGAAAGAGAATGAACGGATCGTCCGCAAGGTTTGCCAGATCAACGTGCCGTCGCCGGTTCAAGCGGTGATTCGCCGGCAGCACCGCCAACATGTCTTCATCGACAAGCGGTTCGACGATCAGATCCCGGCAGTTCAACGGCATGCGCACCAGGGCGGCGTCGATTTGCCGCTCGGCGACCCGGTCGAGCAACAGCGAGCTATTGCTCTCCTCACAACTGATCGCGACGTGCTCATAGGCATGCCGATACTTCTGCATCGTTGCCGCGACCTTGGGATGAAACACAGTAGAACCCGCGAAACCGAGCGATAGACGTCCCGTCTCTCCACGTCCCGCGTTCTGTACTTCAACGAATGCCTGCTGCGCGTCCTCGACAATGCGCCGCGCGCTCTCGCGAAAGAGCCGTCCGGCTTCGGTCAATTCCACGCGGCGTGGATGCCTGACAAAGAGCGGTGTGCCGATCTCCCGTTCGAGCTTCAGGATCTGCTGGCTCAAGGGAGGCTGGGCAATTCCCAGATGCGCGGCAGCATCGGTGAAATGCAGGTGCTCGGCCACGGCGAGGAAGTAACGCAACTGACGAAATTCCATATTTTTTTCGTCTCCAAAAAGCATCTTCAAGATATTGGACTAATGACCCGCCTGATTTTAACCTTTGCTTCAACCTGATGCGCCAAGAGGCCGCACGCTAAGCGGCTAGACGAAGTGGCTGCGCGTCACGCTTAAATTTTTCCTCAGGAGATTTCGATGTCAGCAACGCGCGCACCCCTGGCCACTCTTCCGGCCGACTCGGCCCATAGGTTGATTGCGGATCTTCGCAACATCGTCGGCGAGAAGCACACCCTGACGGATGACAGCGCAACCCGCCGCTACCGGACGGGTTTTCGGTTTGGCGCAGGCAAGGCGCTCGCGGTGGTATGTCCCGGCACGATTGTCGAACAATGGAAGGTGCTGCAGGCGTGCATCGCGACGAATGTGATTGTCATCACGCAAGCGTCGAACACGGGGCTCACGGGTGGTTCGACACCCGATGGCGACGACTATGATCGGGACATCGTGATCGTCAGCACGAGCCGCATGAAGAAGGTGTACGTGATCAACGACGGCGAGCAGGTCGTCTGCCTTCCCGGGGCCACGCTCGACCAGCTGGAAAGAATGCTGAAGCCCCTTGGCCGCGAGCCGCATTCGGTGATTGGCTCAAGCTGTATAGGCGCGTCAGTATTCGGCGGTGTCTGCAACAACTCGGGCGGTGCATTGGTGCATCGCGGCCCGGCGTATACGGAAATGGCCGTATTCGCGCAGGTCGATGCGGCAGGCCGGCTCAGCCTCGTCAATCATCTGGGAATCGATCTCGGCGAAACGCCCGACAGCATCCTTGGCCGGCTTGAGCGCGGCGAGTTTTCGGAAGCCGATATCCGGCACGATGCAGGCGCTGGATCGGACCACGGCTACGCGACTCACGTGCGCGAGATCGATGCCGATACCCCCGCGCGCTTCAATGCAGACCCACAGCGTCTCCATGAAGCGTCAGGCTCGGCCGGCAAGGTGATGGTGTTCGCGGTACGGCTCGACACGTTTCCGATCGAGCAGAACGCGAAGGTTTTTTATATCGGCACCAACCGGCCCGACGAGCTCACCGAGATCCGCCGTCACGCGTTACACGAATTCAAACACCTGCCGATCTCGGGGGAATACCTTCATCGTGACGCCTTTAATATTGCTGAGGAGTACGGCAAAGATACCTTTCTTGCAATCAATTATCTTGGCACGTCGCGGCTGCCTGCGCTGTTCGGCCTAAAAAGCCGTTTCGATGCGCTGTTCGATCGCCTCGGCTTTTTTCCTTCGCATTTCACCGATCGCGTCATGCAGGCTGCGAGCCGGCTGTTTCCAAGCCATCTGCCGCCGCGCATGAAACAGTACCGTGACAAGTACGAGCATCACCTGATGCTTAAGGTGACGGCAGAAAGTGTCGAAGAAACGTGCGCTTTTCTCTCAAGCTATTTCCAAAGCGAAAGCGCGACGGGCGGTTATTTCGAATGCACCGAGGGAGAGGGCAACAAAGCGTTCTTGCATCGCTTTGCTGCCGCCGGCGCCGCGGTCCGCTATCGCGCCGTGCACAGCCGGGAAGTGGAGAACATCGTTGCACTCGACGTTGCACTGCGCCGCAACGATCGCGACTGGATCGAGACGCTGCCGCCCGATATTGAAGAGACGATCTCTATCAAGCTGTATTACGGCCACTTCCTGTGCCATGTGTTCCATCAGGATTACATCGTCAAGAAGGGCAACGACTGCCTCGAAGTCGAACACAAGATGTGGACGCTGCTGGACCGCCGGGGTGCAGAATATCCGGCGGAACATAACGTTGGTCATCTGTACCATGCGAAGCCCCAGCTTGCGGCCTTCTATCAAAAGCTCGACCCTTGCAACTGTTTCAACCCGGGGATCGGACAGATGTCGAAGTTCGCGAAGTATCGGGAAGTGGAGGCCGAGGCGAGTCGCATCAACTTCGAATGACTCAGATGCGACAAGCCGGCAAACGAGGTGGTTCAGGACAACCGCTTTTCCAGCGCTTCGATTGCTTTAGCTACGCCCTCACCATATTTCGGGTCGGCCATTTTGCAATGCTCGATATGGAGTTGCTGGACAGGTGCCGACACGCCTTTCATCGCGCGCGCGGTATTGTCGAACAGCGCCTGTTGTTGTTCCGCGGTCATGCTGCGGAATAAATTGCCAGGCTGAGAGTAGTAGTCGTCATCGACGCGGTGATTCCAGTGGTCAGCCGCGCCCTCAAGCGCCAGCGGAGGCTCACGGAAATCGGGTTGCTCCTGCCACTCGCCGCGAGTGTTTGGCTCATAGGGCGTGGCGCCGCCCATATTCGCATCGACACGCATCACGCCATCACGGTGATAGCTGTGGACGTAACGGGCGCCGCGCGGCGCATTCACGGGTATTTGATGGTAATTGACGCTCAGGCGGTAGCGTTGAGCATCCCCGTAGGCGAAGAGTCGTCCTTGAAGCATTTTGTCGGGTGAGAAGCTGATGCCTGGAACCACATTGGCCGGCGAAAAGGCGGCTTGTTCAACGTCGGCGAAATGATTTTCCGGATTGCGGTTCAACTCCATCACGCCGACATCGATCAGTGGGTAATCGCTCTTGGGCCAGACCTTTGTCAGATCGAACGGATTGAGATGGTAACTGGCTGCATCTTTTTCCGGCATGATCTGGATCGACAGCGTCCACCTCGGAAAATCGCCGCGTTCGATTGATTCATACAGATCGCGATGGTGCGTCTCACGATCGCGTCCTGCGGCAGCTTCAGCTTCTGCATCGGTCAGGTTCGCAATGCCTTGCTGCGTCCGAAAATGGAACTTTACCCAGAAGCGTTCGTTCGCTGCGTTGATGAAGCTGTAGGTGTGACTGCCGAAACCGTGCATATGCCGGAAGGTTTTTGGCAGACCGCGATCGCTCATTACTATGGTGACCTGATGCAGCGCTTCGGGAAGCTGTGTCCAAAAGTCCCAATTGTTTTCCGCGCTGCGCAAGCCGGTGCGAGGGTCGCGCTTGATCGCGTGATTCAGATCGGGAAACTTCAACGGATCGCGCAGGAAAAACACGGGAGTGTTGTTTCCAACAAGATCCCAGTTGCCTTGTTCCGTGTAGAACTTCATGGAGAAGCCGCGAATGTCGCGCTCCGCGTCGGCCGCGCCCCGTTCTCCCGCTACCGTCGAGAAACGCGTGAACATTTCGGTCGTCTTTCCGACTTCTGAAAAAATACTGGCCTTGGTGTATCGGGTGATGTCATGCGTGATGGTGAAGGTACCAAACGCACCGGATCCCTTGGCGTGCATGCGCCGTTCGGGAATGACCTCTCGGTCAAAATGCGCCAGTTTTTCGAGGAACCATACGTCATCGAGTAATGCAGGACCACGCGGTCCCGCTGTTTTTATGTTCTGGTTATCTGCGACCGGCGCACCAAATGCAGTGGTTAATTTGTTCACGATAGATCCTGAGAGGGTTAGCGTTGCTTGAGTCGAGGCAAAAGCTCCATGCATCCTGTCGACTGATAGCAATGCGATCGCTTGGTTGAAACTTAGTATGCGATCCCGTCTTGAGCACGACAACGCCGCACTTACGGCGAATACTGCCAACCATACGATGAGTTCTGCCACTGCCCTGTCTGCGTGTTGCCGACAGAGGCCTGGACGAACCTTAAGAGGATCCGGCTTGGGTTCCTAACCCGATTGCGCCATGTGGAACGCTGTCATGTGTGCTTGCCCCGTTCAGCCTTCTTACCCGACCGGCGCCCTCAAAGTTGGCGCAATCGGATTAGAGATCTGCTCGCAACGCTCCTAAGATTTGTCCATCGCATCCACTTCGGCTGCAAGGTTCATCTCACAGGAGTTCATCGCATGTCTTCAGTCTGGCTCATCACAGGAAGTTCACGTGGCCTCGGCCGTGCATTGGCGGAAGCGGTGCTTGCCGCTGGACATCGTCTCGTTGCGACCGCACGGAATCCGGCAGATCTCGCACCGCTTGTCGAACAATACGGCGACAAGGTGCGGGCAGTATCGTTAGATGTAACCGATCCGGTCTCGGCCCGGGCAGCAATCAAGGAGGCGGTCGATGCTTTCGGGCGGCTCGATGTGCTGGTCAACAACGCCGGTTACGGGAATGTCGCTTCGATCGAGGAGGGCGATGACGATGACTTCCGGGCACAGATCGAGACGAACTTCTTTGGCGTGGCGAATGTCACGCGCGCCGCGATCCCCGTCATGCGCGGTCAGGGAGCGGGCCACATCCTGCAGATTTCCTCTATTGGCGGTCGTGCTGGCTCACCCGGTCTTGCCGCTTATCAGTCTGCAAAGTGGGCAGTGGAGGGATATTCCGAAGTCCTCGCAAAAGAAGTCGGACCGCTTGGGATCAAGGTCACGATCGTGGAACCTGGCGGCTTCCGTACGGACTGGGCCGGCTCGTCGATGTCGGTGGTCCAGCCAGGAGAGGCTTATCGTGAATCCATTGGTGCCTTCCTGGCGTTTCGTGAACTCGTCAAGCCGATCGGCGACCCGAAGAAAGCTGCGCTTGCAATCTTGAAGATCGCGGGTCTTGAAACACCCCCGCTGCGGCTGCTGTTGGGAACAGATGCAGTGATGATTGCCAGCATGGTCAATAAGGCTCAAGCTGCGGGTGACGCGCAGTGGAAGGACTTAAGTCTGTCAACCGATGCGGACGACGCGGACATCGAGGCGCTCGTTTCGTTGTTGAAAAAGATTGGCTTAACTCAGGAGCGGGCGGCGTAAATGGCGACGAAACCCAATGTGCGCGTTCAGTCCGACACAGTGCCGCTTAGCGTAGCGCTTCTGGCCCGCCTTGACGCCCTTGGGATCGATGTTGCCCGCGTGCTCGAGATAGCCCGCGTGCCACAGCCGACGTCGTCGGTTGCGGTTCTTCACCTCGATACACAGCGTTTTTTCGCGGTATGGGCGGCAATCGGAGAGGTGAGTGCGGACGAGGAGATTGGTATTCGCATTGGCAGTGAGGCGTTTGAAGGCAAACTCGATTTGGCGTCCCTGTGCGCGCTGCATTCGCGGGACCTATCGGATGCGTTCAGGAAACTCTCCCGTTACAAGCGTCTCACCTGCCCGGAGGATGTCCGGGTGGACGTGACTGAGGGCGAAGCTGCCGTTACGTTTCACTGGCTTCTTGCGGATGCATCTGCACCGGATCTGCTTGTTGACGCTATTTTTGCATCCACCGTCAAGTTGGCAGGACGGGCTTCCGGTGGGGCGATTACGCCGAAGCGCATAGAGCTGGCCCGTCGGACGAAGGGGCAAAAACGCCTTGCACGTCATTTCAAATGCGACATAAGATTCGATGCACCTATAGACGCGCTCGTCTTTTCATCGACCGATATGAAGACGCCATTCATCACGCATGACGAGAGCCTGGTTCATGAACTAGTGCCTGGACTGGATGCGGAGCTTGCGTCTATCTCAAAGCACGAATCGTTCGATGGACAAGTCGACGCGGCGCTTCTTCGCGGACTGCGTGGACAGCGGCCAAGCGTTGAAACGCTTGCGGCGGAACTCGCCGTCAGTCCGCGAACGCTGCAGCGGCGACTTGCTCAGAATGGAACCTACTATCAGGAACGGCTTGACGCGGTGAGGCAGCGCGTCGCTCATCGATTGCTGGCGAATACCAACCTGGATCTTGGCGAGATAGCTTGGTTCCTGGGCTTCGAGGAGTTGAATTCATTTTCTCGTAGTTTCAATCAATGGGAAGGTGTCACGCCGCATCGTTGGCGTATTCAGAAAACCGGTGCTGAACCTACGCTCGCGTCATAAAAGCGACCGGTCTTTTCCTGATCGATCCAATAGGAAATTAGTCTTTGAATTTAATCAGGCATGCTGATGATGCCAGATGCTGTTCGAATTTTTCCGAGTCAGCGGCTGGCAAAGACCAGGGAAGAGCGCTCAAGTGAGCTTCGTCCATTCACAGCGACGGCGCTAGATACGCTGACCTGAAGCCGCCTGATTCGTTGCTATGAAGCAGTTGCCTCGAATTCAACGCACGAATCGCCCGGCGATATCAACTGATCGTGGCGTCGGCAAAGACGCGTCTCCCCCACGCTTGCGCCGAATCCCGAACTGAACGAAGTCAGTCCGGGAATCATCGCTTCGAGTTCATGACGGTCTTGTTCGCAATGCCGGCAAGCCGCGCACACTGCGCGGTTCGCAACAGCGTCATCACGCTTGACGGCATGGTTCATGTTCATTGTCCAAGCGAGGCCCAGTACGCGCCGAACACATGCACTGAGAGGAGGTAGCCAATCACCACGTTCACAGCAACGCCCGCCGTGAAAGCAATGAAAGGCTTCGCGCCCGTCGCGGACAAACTACCGAGTCGTGTGGTCAAGCCGATGCTCAAGAAGCAGAAGGTGAACGCCCACGTGCGCAAGGCGGTGATCGGTGCGACGAAGGCTGGCGTCACCACGCTACGGTATTCGGTCAGCGTGTAATGGCTGCCGATCCACGTAACCAGCGCCGAAGCAATCAGGAAGCCGATCACGAACTTCGGAAAACGCGTCCAGATTTCGCGCGCGGTCGTCTGCGTTTTCACGGCGCCGGGTTCGTCGCGATCCCAGCGCGTTGTAGCGACAATCGCGAGCACGAATGCCCAGATGCCGATCCAGATGTCGCGCCCGACGACCTTCATCAGCGTGAACGCTTGCAGCGACGCCTCGGGTGCACCGGCGATCACGCTGCCGGCATGCTTCGCCAGATCGCCGTATGCCTGTGCGGCGGCAATGCCGGCGGCATCTGCGAATTCCGATGTCCCGATCCACGCACCGGCCACACCCGTCGGCAATCCGAGCGCACGCGACACGAATGGCAACGCGAACACCATCACGATGGCCCAGACCACCACAAGCGTGATGGCCACCGACGCTTGTTCGCGCTTCGCTCGCACTGCGCCCGCAATGGCGATGGCAGCCGACACGCCGCACACCGCACCGCCCACGCCGAGCACGGCAGCAAAACGCTTGTCCAGTCCGAGCGCACGGCCGACCAGGAAGATCACGAAGAAGGTGACCAGCGATACAACGGTCGCCTGCCCGACCGCAACAGGACCCGCCCACACGAGCAGCGTGAAGGGCAGCGTTGCGCCGAGCAGCACGATACCCACCTTGATATAAAACTCGACCCGCAACGCAGGCACGAGCCATGCAGGAAGCCGCGTCAGGTTCGAGACAATCAAGCCGAGCGCGAGGGCGATCAACGGCGGCTCGAGGTTGTATGTCGATGAACTGGTCCAGGCGCCGGCGATAAAGATCAGTGTCGACACCACGAACACTACAAGAAAGCCCGGCAGGAACAGTGCTATCCGCTGCCCGAGTGCGGCCACTGCGACGCCGAACAGAACGGCAAAGACGATAAAGAGTGCGATGTAGTTCGAGAGGTGATGTCCCAGGTCCGTCAAGGCCTGGGAGACGCTCGACCACTTGGCGGGGGCGACTGCCAGCCACTTGATGCTCGTGCCCGAAGCAAACAGTAAGTACGCGATCACGATGATCGCCAGGCCGATCCAGACGGCCCACCAATCTTCAGTCTTAAAGGGACCGCTGCTGGACCGGTCGGGCCGGTGTTCGGCTTCGTAAGCAGGTGGTGTGGTGGATGTATCGCTCATGGTCGCCCCGACATTGTTATGAAGCAGGTGCGCGCGAGCACGGACGGCGCTCGCTACGTCCACCGGCATGGAGACTGAAGATGTTTGCGTGGTTCGTGGGGAGCGCCTGTTTTGGGCACGGCCGCAACGGCCCCATGCTGTTGCGTGCACCGCAATGCATGGAGTTCCACGATCGGATTATTGGCAGGCATGGGCGACATGCGCCAATATCGATTCGCTATTTCTAAATCCGAAATTGTGTATTAGGGCGGGTGCTTCGTTCTCCGACGGTTCTCGGACTGAGGCCGCTGCTCATCCTTTGCGGGAATGAAACGCGTACCCTACGCGTACCCTACGCGTGCGCTTTCTGACGCGACGCCTCGCTCAAATGCGCGCGCACGAACCCGATGTGTTCGCGAAGGACGTAAAAAGCATCGGCATGCGCGAGTGGCATCCGCACGGTATTAAGAGACTCTTCGATCTGATCGAGTTCCGCCACGAGCGCGTTTCGCTCCTCCTCCGTCGAGCTGTCCAGCACGCTGCGCTCGATGGCGATCAGCGCACCGTAATACCGATAGATCCGCGATCTCACGCGCCACGCATACAGTGCAGGGATCAGCCGCAAGACCGGAATCAGCAGCACGGCGACGGGCAGCAGCAGAACCAGTATCCGGTCTGCAATGCTGGCGAGCCAGAAAGGCAGCACGCGATAGAGGAAACTCTTGCCCGACTTGTAGTAGCGCGTGGCCTCTTCGCTGATGGGGTATTCGCGGGCGATCGGACTGGGAAATTGCCCGGCGTTTTGCAGCAGCCCCGGCATCCCGTGGACTTCCTGGGCCGCTTCGATGATCAGATCCGATATGGCCGGGTGCAGGTTTTGCCGTGCGAGGATTTCGACGGTCGGGCCGATCAGATGCAAGGTCTGCGGAGGTATCTTGCGCCGGAGATCGAGCACGCCGGTCGGCAGGTCGATTTCGTCCAGAGACGGAAAGAGCCGCGTGTAAGCGCTTGCTTCCGCGAAATCCATCACGGAGATTCCCGGGATGCCCAGCAGCCTCAGCATCAATCCGCGCGTGGTCGAATCGCCGTTGAGCATGGCAGCATCAACGTTGCCGCTCACCAGTTGCTTGGCCGCGTCCATGCCGTCGAGCGGTACGAGTTGAGTGTCGCCGCCCGGGGCTATGCCGTTGGCCTCGAGCAGGCTGAGCGACAACCGGCGGGTGCCACTGCCTTCGCGGCCTATCGCGATTCTCTTGCCCTCCAGGTCCGACAACTGCGTCAGCCCCTTGCCACGATAAAACACCACGAGAGGAACGTAAAAGACGCTACCAAGCGACATAAGCGATGACCTGGCCGCCGCATCCGATACACCGCCCTGAACCAGCGCAAGATCGACATGGCTCTTGGGGTCCATCAGTCGTTGCAGGTTCTGCACCGATCCATCCGATTGAAGCACTTTGAGGGTCACGCCATTGCGGGCCAGGATCTTCTTGTACTCGTCGGCGGTATGCAGGAGCGCGCTGTCTTCAGGACCCGCGCTGATCGTGATGGTTCTGGGAGGAGCCGGGTCGGCCAGCCACACGATCAAGCCGATCAGGACAATGAAAAATAACGCGAAGGGTGCGGACGTCAGCGAGAGGTCACGCCAGGCCACATGAGAGTGGTCGTGCAGAAGACGCGGCGGATGCGGACGATGTTGTTTCATGAGACCCCGTGGGAAAAGCCTCACACTTTTAGGAATGACACCAAGCCGTGGGCAGACAGTGCTCAAACAGAGCAAAGTCTATGCCTTAACGAATATCCGCAGGATACCCCAGCAGAAATCCCGGTGCGTCGAATACCAGGATCACTGCCGTCAATTCAGAGGAGTCAGTCAAACCCGGTCCGTTCATCCAACCGGTTCGCCGAGGTTGAGCATCAGGCGGTTGGCCCACGCGAAAATGGCGATGGAATGAATCAGGTCGAGGATCTCGTCGTCGCTCAAACCAACCTCTCGCAGCGCCCGCAACTGTGCAGGTTCAACCTGACCCGGCGTCAGCGTCAGGTCGATGGACGCCAGCACGATCGCCTTCTCGCGTGGCGACGTTCCAGCGGTTGCCGGGTCGTTAAAAACCTGTTCAATCACATCGTCGCGTTTCGCCAGCTGCTCAAAACGCTGCGCATGCACGGACGCGCAATACACACAGCCATTGACCCGCGAAACAACTGTTGATGCTAACTCGCGCTCCGCACGCGGCAAGCCGCCCGGCGCATACATGATGGCGTTGAAGGCCGCCGAGCGCTGACGCAGGATTTCCGGCTGATGCACGAGGAACAGGTAATAGTCGGATTCCTTCGCCTTCGGATGACTTTCTTCTAGCACGGTGATCTGCTCGGGGGAGGCATCGGCGAGCGCTACTACGTCCAGCCATGCGTCCCATCCCAGCACGCGATTCGTGAAGCCCTGCGCTTCAATTAACCGGCTCATGCTGCCTCCGTTGCATTCAAGACCTGCAGCGCGCGCAAACCGGCCGTCAGGCGAATCTGATATGAGAGAAAGGCGATTAGCTGCGCAAGCGCGACCACGGCGGGTGTCGGAATGCCGGCGGCGGGCAATTGTTCGAGCGCGGTTTTATCGCCGTCTATGGGTGACTGGATCAGCGTGCGCGTGAAGATGAGCATCGCGCGCAAGCGAGGTTCTTGAGCGTCGATCGACCCTTGTGCGATCTGATCGATCACGGCGCGGTCCGCGTTGATCGAAGCAAGCCGTTCCGAATAATGTGTCGCTAACGCAGGGGCATTCGACAACGTGCACGCATATAACGCCACAAGCAAGCGGTCACTCAGCGACAGATCCGGCAGCGCGGGATCGAATAAAGCGTCGTAGCTGCGCTGCGTGGCGGCGGCGACCTTGTCGCGTTTATGTCGCGTTAGGTAAGCCGCTGATCCGGGTGTGATGCCCGCAATCCGGTCGACAATATCGGTGCTGAGGTCGTAGGTGTCTGTCATGGTTGCTCCTGCCTCAAAGAATTGTGGGCGCCTTGTGATGCGCGAGAATTGACGGCTGCGCCGAGAAAAGCCAGCACTTCGCGCCACGATGATTCATCGGCGCGTGCGTTCGCCGCCGGCTCGCCGCCGCCCGTGCTGATGCGTCCGGACACGGGATGCGCATAGACAAGTTGCGTGGTCGGCACGTACGGAAAAACGATTGCGTGGCCGGCGTTATCGAAGTCGAGATGACGCACCGGGTACGCATGCTTCTCCCGTTCGAGCCGATCCACGATCATGCGTGAATAGTCGGAGGAGGGCCACGAACCGTCGTCGGTAGCGGAGAGCAGCAACACCGGGCCATCGGTCTTTTCGACGTGAATCCGCGCCCGCTCCACCGCTTCGTGGTCGAGTAATGCCGTCCGGATTGCGCGTTCGTGGCGATGCGGCGGCGGGCCATCGTCGAAAGGTTTCCAGCTGGCCGTGCGGTTGTTTTCCCACAAGTGCGGCAGGGGCTTGCCGTCGAGCAGCCAGGTCGGACCTTCGCGACCGGTTACGGGATCGGCGGCGTTCTGCGCGCTATGAATGACCGCGCCGGGCACATAACCAATCACTGCCTTGACACGATCCGGATACGTCGCGCCGAGCAGTAACGCGAGTTCACCACCGCGCGATTGCCCGCTCACTGCAATGAAGCCAGAGGCCGGTTGCAACTCGCGCGCGATCCAGTCGAGCGCGCGGCGAAAGTATTCGAGCGGCGTATTGGAGATGTAGTCGGACAGCCCCGGCGTCTTGAAGTAACCGAGTGCGAGGGCCGCGTATCCGCGCGATGCGTAAAGCGCGCCGCGCGGTTCATTGATGCCACCACCCGATCCGTTCAGCACGAGCACCGCCGGGTGAGGCCCAGGTGTTGCCGGCAGGAACACCGTGCCCACACAGCCGTCAACGCGCATGTCGCGCCGTTCCACACCGGGCGCCATCAGCCGCTGGATGAGCAGCGTCGCGCTCAACACCTGTCCGCGTTCATCGATCACTTCAATGCAGGTCGATAACGCGTCCGAGACATCGGCGGGAAACACCTCGCGGTTGCCTGCAACGACCGGAACCTGCGACCAGATGAGCCCCATCGCCGATACACCGCTGTAGTCGCCTTCAACCGGCGCATCCCGGGCAAGGTCGATGACGCCGTGGTCATCCGCTCGAAAGATCGCGCGGCTGGTCCAGACCGCGCCTGCGCCGCGCACGGTCTGTGTGCGAAGCGTCAGCAATGAGCCTGCGCGCGCGCCGCTCACTGCAATGCGCCGGGCGATATCGATCAGATCATCGCCGGGTGTCGCCGTGATATCGATCATGTTGGCCTCAATTGCCGCTGCGCGTAACCATCATCGCGGTCGTCCGGTCGCTTACTATCGGCGTTACGTTCAGGCCTTTCTTCGCGGCCCAGATGTTCTCGTAGTGAAAGAGCGGAATGATGCCCACGTCGTCACTCACGACCTTCACCGACTGACGCAAGATGGCTTCGCGTTTGGTGGCATCGAACTCGGCGGTGGCAGCGTCGAGAGCGTGGTCAACGGCCGGGCTGCTATAGCGGCCCCAGTTCGATGAACCAATGCCCTTTTTCGCATCGACGGTGCCCAGAATGTTGACGAGCGCATAGCTCGCTTCGCCCGTGCCGTTGCCCCAGGCAATCATGCTCATCGCAAACTCGTTCTTGTTCGCGCGGCTGGCGTAACTGGCCCACGGCATCACTTCGACTTTCGTCTTCACGCCAATGCGCGTCCAGAATTGCGCCACGGCCTGTGCTGTTTCAGGTGCTTGCGGATAACGATCGTTAGGCACGCTGAGCGTCAGTTGGAAGCCATCCGGAAAGCCCGCTTCGGCCAACAGTTTCTTTGCCTGGGCCGGGTCGTTGGGAATGTCCTTCACGTCCGGGTTATAGCCGAAGGTCTTGGCCGGCATCCACTGGTTGGCGACCGTTGCCGCGCCTTGCAGGATGCGGTCGGTGATGGCAGGGCGATTGATTGCGAGCGACAACGCGCGGCGCACGCGCACATCGAGCAGCGGGTTCTTGGCTAATGGCTTACCGGCATTGTCCGTAATGTACGAGCTCGGTCCTTCACGGAAACTCGGTTGCAGTATCAACACACGCAAGCCCGGATAGGCGAACACGGATACCTTTGGCGACTGTTTGAGACGCGGCAGGTCGGAGACGGAGACCTTGTCGATCATATCTACGTCACCCGACAGCAGGGCCGCCGTGCGAGCTGCGGCGTTGCTTACGTAGCGGTAGTTCACCTTGTCCCAGATCGGCTTGACGCCCCAATAAGCATCGTTACGCGCCATCACTACGCGATCTCCGGGCGTATACGAAACGAACTTGTAGGGCCCTGAGCCGATCATTGCGCGGCCGGAATTGTAGTCCTCCGTCGTCGACTTTTCGCCTATATGTTTACTCACAATATGAACCGATGTCAGGTTCAGCGGCAGGTCCGGCGTCGGCGAACTGGTCTTGATGATGAGCGTGTATGGATCGGGTGCAGTAACGGACGCGATGGTTCGCAGATATCCCGCGAACGTGGCGATCGTCCCCGGCACATTGCGGGCTCGCTGATACGAAAAGATCACGTCGTCCGCGGTGAATGGCGTACCGTCCTGCCACTTGACATCATGGCGCAGCTTGAATTCCCATGTGTCGTTGCCGGCCGATTTCCAGCTTGTCGCAAGGCCGGGCGCGAGCACGTTGTTGTGATTCTCGACCAGCAGATCCCAGAAGTGCAGGTCGACGGAGCGGTCGCCCGCATAGTTGTTCAGTTGCGGATCGAGCGACGAGAGCGGATCGGCGAACGCAACGTTGAGCGTCTGCGCCGACGCGCCCGTGCTGAACAATGCGGCGCTGGCGAGCGTGGCGGCCAGCGTGGAAAGGATCAAGCGGTTCACGATGCAATTCCTTTTTCTTAGGTGTGTTTTGAAATTTAGTGGGCGTCGTTAAGATGACACGCGCTGACATGCTCGATAGCGATGCCGCGCAACTGCGGCACTTCGGTCTTGCAACGCGGCATCGCGTGCGGACAGCGTGGATGAAAATGGCAGCCCGATGGCGGCGCGAGCGGGCTTGGCATCTCGCCGCGAATCGCGGTGAAGTGCTTTTTTCGTGCATCTATACGTGGAATCTCCGCCAGCAAGGTCTGCGTATAAGGATGATTCGGATGACGGAATATTTCTTCCACGGGTGCGCTTTCCACCACGCGCCCGAGATACATGATCACCACGCGATCCGACAACTGCTCGACCACGCCCAGGTCGTGACTGATGAACAGGTACGTAAGATTGAGCTGCTCGCGCAGGTCCATGAAGAGATTCAGGATCTGCGCTTGTATCGATACATCCAGCGCGGCGACCGCTTCATCACAGACGAGCATGGACGGGTTGACCGCGAGCGCTCGCGCAATGCCAATGCGTTGCCGCTGACCGCCGCTGAACTCATGCGGATATCGGTCGGCAAGCGACGGATCGAGGCCTGCGCGTTTTAACTGCGCCGCTACGTAGTCGTCCAGATCGACGCGGTCGGCCATGCCGTGAATGAGCGGTGCTTCTCCCACGATATCGCGAATACGCCTTCGCGGATTCAGGCTCGAATACGGGTCCTGGAAGATCATCTGGATCGCCAGCCGCGCGGCGCGCGATTCGGTTGGCGACATGGCCGCGCGGTCTTGTCCGTCCACGAGCACATCGCCTTCTGTTGGCGCAATGAGGCCCGAGACAATGCGGCCGAGCGTCGATTTCCCGCAGCCGGATTCACCGACCAGACCGACCACTTCGCCCGGTGTGATCGCAAGATCGACATGGTCGACGGCTCGCGTCACCGCTTGCGCCGCGAGTATGTTTCGCTCGCGCAGCCAGCGTGTCGCGGCGTTCTCATCGCGTTCGCCAAAGCGCTGGCTGACGTCCCGCAGTTCAATGAGCGCGCGTGCTTTGATCTCGCTCATGTCGTGGTCTCCACGCGGACATCGGAACGCCTGCCGGGATGAAAGCAGCGCACGAGATGCGTGCCATGCTCGGACGCTTGCGCGGCAGGCGACGGTCCAAGTACCGGAGGTGTCGAGCAGACCGCCGTGGCCCGCGTGCAGCGCGCGGCGAATGCACAGCCCGGCGGCAATGAGCGCAGATCGGGTGTGATGCCCGCAATCTGCGTGAGCCGTTTGCCGCGCGTGTTGAGACTCGGCAAGCTGTCGATCAGACCGGCAGTGTACGGATGCTGCGGATGGTCGAGCACCGCGTCAACGGTGCCCTGCTCAACGATGCGGCCCGCATACATCACGGCGATGTCATCGGCGAGACCTGCGACCACGGACAAGTCGTGCGTGATCCAGATCAGCGACGTGCCTTGCGTGCGCACGAGCGTCTGCACCTCGGACAAAATCTGCGCCTGGATGGTGACATCGAGCGCGGTCGTGGGTTCATCGGCAATGATGAGGTCCGGCTTGTGCAGCATCGCAATCGCGATTGCCACACGCTGACGCATGCCGCCCGACAACTGATGCGGATACGCACGCAGGCGTTCGTCGGGACTGGCAATACCCATGGCCGCCAGCGCTTCGCTCGCCTGTTCTCGCGCGGCGGTTCGGCTTACATCGCGATGCGCTCGCACCGCTTCGATCATCTGCGCATCCACGCGCTGCACGGGATTCAGCGTGGACATGGGGTCCTGGAACACCATCGCAATGCGGCTGCCGCGCAGGCGCTGCATGTCCGCTTCGGGCAAGCCGACAAGGTTCTTGCCCTTGAACAATATCTCGCCACCGACCACGCGGCCGGGGGCGTCGATGAGTCCCATGATCGAGAAACCCGTCACCGATTTCCCCGATCCCGATTCGCCGACGAGACCCAGCACGCGACCGCGCGCGAGCGTGAGCGAAACGTCCTCAACAGCCGGCAATTCGCCTTCGCGCGTGAAGAAGCGGGTTCGCAGATGGCGGACTTCGAGCGTGTTATCCGCGGTATGAAAATCATGAAGGGCAGCGTCGCTCATTTCACGAACCTCGGATTGAGCAATTCACGCAGACGGTCGCCCACCATGTTGATCGATACCAGCATGGCCAGCAGCGCGAGCCCCGGATACACGCTGGTCCAGTATTCGCCCGAGAGCATGGTCTGGTAACCGTTGGCAATTAGCAGCCCGAGCGAAGGTTCGGTGATTGGCACGCCAAGGCCGAGGAACGACAGCGTTGCTTCCAGGGTGATCGCACGCGCGACCTGCAGCGTGCCGACCACGATCAACGGCGGCAGGCAATTCGGCAGGATATGAACGAGCACGATGCGCCAGTTCGGAATCGCGAGACTACGCGCGGCTTCAACATATTCGCGCCGTGCTTCGACCAGTGCTTGCGCTCGCGCAGTGCGTGCGTAATACGCCCACTCGATCAGCACCAGCGTGAGCACGACATTCGTCACGCTCTTGCCGAGGAACGCGAGCAGCATCATGGCGACGAGGATGGATGGGAAAGCCAGCAGCAAGTCCACGAGCCGCATGATGAGGCTGTCGACCTTGCCGCCGGCGTAAGCCGCGATGAGGCCGAACACGGTGCCTGCTACCCCCGCTATCACCGCCGAGCCGAGGCCCACGGATAAGCTCAGGCGCAGACCGTAGAGCATGGCGGAATACAGGTCGCGGCCCTGGCCGTCGGTGCCGAGCCAGTACGCGTGCGTGCCGGCGCCGTTCATCGAACCGGGGGGAAGTCGGGCATCGAGGACATCGAGTTGCAAGAGGTCGTAAGGATTCTGCGGCGTGATCAGCGGCGCAAAAATGGCCGCGAGCATCAGCAGTATCGCGACGATCAACGCCGCCATTGCGACGGGAGAACGTCCGAAGTCAGCGATGAGTTGACGCCACGGCGACCGACGGCGTTTGAGCGCGCCGCGCACGGGCGTTTCCGTTTTGGGAACCAGCGGAGCCGTGCTCATCGCGTGCCCTCCAGCCGCACGCGCGGATCGAGAAACTTGTAGAGGATATCGACGAACAGATTCAGCGAGACGAACATGCAGACGACCACGATCAGGTACGACAGGATCACTGGACGATCGAGCGCGTTGATGCTGTCGAGGATCAGCTTGCCGGCGCCCGGCCACGAGAACACGGTCTCGGTCACGACTGCGAACGCGATGGTCGAACCGAACTCGAGGCCGATCACCGTGACAAGTGGAATCAGCGTATTGCGCAGGATGTGAACGAGCACCACGCGTGTGGGCGACAGGCCCTTGGCGCGGGCAAAACGCACGTGTTCCATCGGCATGACTTCGCGCACGCCCGCACTCGTCAGGCGCAATACAAGCGATATCTTGAAGAGCGAGAGATTCAGCGCGGGCAGGATCAGGTGACGCAAGCCGTCGAGCGTGAGCCACGACCATTGCACGCCGAACAGACTCGCGGTCGCGCCGCGTCCACTGGCAGGCAGCCAGCCGAGCTTCACGCTGAACAACATGATGAGCATCAGGCCCACCCAGAAAGTCGGCAGCGAGAAGCCGACAATACTGCCTGTCATCAGCATCTTCGAGAGCGGATTGCGTGGGTGCAATCCCGCGAACAAGCCTAGCGGAATACCAATCACCAAAGCGAGCAGCAACGCCGAAACAGCGAGTTCCAACGTCGCTGGAAGACGCTGCAGGATCAGGCGGATCGCGGGTTCGTTATAAACGAAACTGTTGCCGAGATCGCCGTGCATGGCGCCCGCAAGAAACGCCAGATATTGTTTCCAGAGCGGCTGATCGAGGCCCAGGTGAGCAATGATGCGCGCGCGGTCGACCTGATCGACGTCCTGTCCAATGAGAATATCAATCGGATTGCCGATCGCATGCAGACCGATGAACACAATCAGCGTCATCAGCAGCACGACGAATGCCGCCTGCGCGATTTGACGAATGAGCCAGCCGCTCATTGGTCCTCCGCAAACTGGGGCGGTGCTTCGGCCGGCTGCCATTCGTCGCCGTAAAGTTCCGGCTCGGCGTACGCTTCCAGTGCCGCGTAATGCTGCTCCACGTCTTCGCTGTACAACAAGCTTGCTATTCCCTGCGCAAGACGTTTCGCGCCTGTGCTGATCGCGGGAATGTCACCCGAAACGGCGCCTTGAGAGAGCGACGCGGGATAGCAGAAACAGTGAATGCGCGACAATCCGGGGCAAACGCCCGGCGACTTCTCGAGGAATTCAAACCCGGGTCCGACATCGGGCGAGTCGGATAATTCGCTGTCTTCATCGCCGGGCGGCGGCGTGTAGCGGTCGGCCCATGTGCGGATATAGGGAGCAAACGCGGCGAATTCCGGACGCGCGGACCAGTCGACTTTGAAGCCGGTGGAGACCACGAGAAAGTCAGCCGCGAAGGTGCCTTTGGGTGTCTGGATTGAGAGACTATTCTCCGTATTCTCAACCGATAACACCGGGCATCCAAGATTAAAGCGCGCATTCGGATGACGCGATACCCGCAACGTACTGCCACGCGGCGGAGGAACCTGAACGGTATTGATGTAGTGGCGGATTTTCCATTTCCACTCATCGGGCAGGGTTTGATGACCATGCGTCAGTCCCGGATTGCCGGCCCCCTTACCCTTGTTCACGCGTGGGAGGTCTGCTCGTCTAATCAGCAAATCGACACTGGCCGCGCCCGCTTCGAGCGCCGTGGCGGCGCTGTCCATGGCCGACGAACCTCCGCCGACCACGGCCACTCGCTTGCCGGCGAGTGTGCTGTAGTCGGTGGTATCGGACGAATGCGCCCAACGATCACGCGGCAATCCTTCGATAAACCCCGGCAACGCCGGCCCACCCAATCCGTCCCGCCCGGTAGCAAGCACGACGCGTCGCGCATAGACATCGAAGCGTCGATCTGCCGTCCGCACGCTCAGTACGACGAGACCATCGGCGCGCGGCGTCACGGCTTCAATAGTGTGTCCGTTGCGGACATCGAGTGCGAGCACGCGGCGATACCAGACCAGATATTGCATCCATTGCAGGCGGTCGATTTTATCGAGCGCTTGCCATGCATCAATGCCGAATTGCGCTTCGAACCATGCGCGGAACGTCAGCGCGGGCAAGCCTAAAGCGGGACCGGTCAATTGCTTCGGTGAGCGTAGCGTTTCCATGCGCGCGGTCGTGGCCCACGGGCCTTCCAGTCCCTGCGGCGAGCGGTCAAAAACTTGCGCTCGCACGCCCAGCAACTTCAGTGCGGCCGATGCAGCCAGCCCCGCCATGCCACCGCCGATAATCGCCACGTCCAGCACTTCGCTGCCGTTGTGCGTCTTGCCCGGCACCCATTCGCGCGCGGGCAATTCGAGCAGTGACAGGTCTTCCGCAAGGCGCGCTTCGAGCGCCGCGAGGCCAGTAAGGGTTGTCGCTGAAGCGTTTTTGTCGAGGCTCACGTGGCGGGCTCTTCGGTCGGATTGAGGATGTCGTCGGGCTCGCCGTAAAGCGCTTGAAGAATCGCGCCGTGCTGGTTTGCGTCGTGGAGGACGAAGTCGGGCAGGATCTCGGCGGCAGCTTGCGCCAGTGCTTGCGCCGCGGCGAGGGTCGCTGCACTGGGCGGCCGGAACTCCGGCGTGATGACGCCGAACAGGAACGCGATGCGGATATCCAGCGGACGGATCACCACGCCATCGACGGGCAATCCAAGTGCGGTCACCGGCTCCAGCACGGCGAGCCCGAGCCCTGCACGCACTGCGCCGAGCGCGTTCAGCGACGAGTTGGTTTCGATCACGCCCGCCGTGCGCACGCCCGCTTGCGCGAATGCCGAATCGAGCCGTGGGCGCAAGCGGTAGGGGTTCTGCATGGTGACGAGCCGACGGTTGGCAAAATCGCTCAATGCGATGCGCGGCGACTTTGCGAGCGGATCGTCAGCATGCACGGCCGCAACGCACGCAGCTTCGCCAATCCAGTGAACCAGCACGCCGCGATGTTCGAGCGGCAGGCTTGAGACCCCCATATCGACGATGCCATTGAGCACGGCATCGACGACTTGTTCGGGGGCGGCGCTGCGCAAGTTTACGGATTCGAGCGGATGGTCTTTGTTGAGCAAAGCTAGCGCGCGAGGCACGAGTCCGGCGGCAAGCGCCGATGTGGCGGCAATGGTGAGCGGAGGGGGCGCTTGCCGTGCGATCTGCTCGGCGCGCGATTTCACCTGGCGCAGGCTTGCCAGCGTGCGTTCGACGTCCTGGTAGAGCTCGGACGCCTCGCGTGTGGGCGCGACGCGCGGCCCGAAGCGCTGGAACAGCGGGTAGCCGATCTCGGCTTCGAGTTCCTGGATCGAACGGGTTACCGCGGGTTGCGAGCGCCCGAGCAAACGCCCGGCGGCCGTGACGCTCCCGGCCGACATGACAGCGGCAAACGCTTCCAGTTGACGGATTTCCATGGGTGCGCGGGGTCCGATCGTCTAGATCGATGAATGCATAAAACGCATTCTTGCGCGACTAGCATGTGAAATGCAAATGATCAAAAATGCTTTAGATAGCGGCTAGTCTGGGAAGCGGCGGGTAGGGACAGCCCATCAAAGCAGCGGATATCCGACTGCGGCACTGCACGAAACCGCATGATGGTTTGACCAATTTAATCATCACGAACAAGCCGACTATTTCACTTGAATCAGTAATCGCCTCGCGCTATAGGCGAACTGGCGATTAATATCAAGCGGAAAAAATTTTCAGCAACGTTATCTCAAACGCTATGAAACCCGATATTGGTTGAGGTGGCTTAATGACGCCTGGGAGCAGTTTTTCAATCGTCCTTGGACAGCATTTACATTACTGTGTCGATGATTGAAATATGTAGCTGACTTGAAAGGTTTTCAGGCGAATGAGCGCATGCGAAACATTGCAGCTGAATGAGATTGAAAGGAGCCGCTGCAGGGATGCGTTGACCGCGCGTTTCCATGACCTTATCTGCTTTTTAGAATAATTCGAATCCTGGAGGTAATTGCCCATGTCTGATGAAAAAATCCCGTCTTCCTCGACAAAACGCAGAGAGTTTCTTAGAGGCGTTGGCGCTGTCACCGTCGGCGTTGCATCGGGTCTTGGTGCGGTAGCCGGAGATGCGTTGGCGCAAGGTACGCCGCCTGCCAAGCCCACGGGTATAGGTTCCAAGCCGCCAACCAAGGCCACTCTGGAAGCGAATGCTGTGTATGCGCATGAATTAGCTTTCAATGACACACAGGATTTTCAGGATGCGAGTCGTGGACTGATTGGCACGCTGCCGAGCCCCGGGGTTATTCCGAGTTCGAAGGGCGGCGCGGCCTGGGATTTGGGGCAGTTTGATTTTATTACCGGGGGTCCGGAAAATAATGCACCTGATTCGGTCAATCCCAGTCTCTGGCGAAATGCCAAGCTGAACATGAACCACGGCTTGTTCGAAGTGGTTGACGGGATCTGGCAGGTCCGGGGGTATGACCTTTCAGTGATGAGTATTATCCGCGGGGATACCGGCTGGATTGTCATTGATCCATTGATGACGGCGGATGTATCGGCTGTAGTGTGGAAACAATTGGTGGTGCGGCATCTCGGCGACCGGCCGATTACACACGTTATTTATACGCATAGTCATGCGGATCATTACGGTGGAATTCGAGGTATTGTCGATGAAGCCGATTTAAAGTCGGGCAAGATAAAGATTTACGCGCCGGAGGGATTTACTGAGGCCGCCGTGGGCGAGAACGTCATCGCGGGGAACGCAATGAGCCGGCGGGCGGCGTACATGTACGGCAATTTGCTGCCACGGGGCGTGGATGGCGTAGTTGACGCGGGATTGGGTAAAACCACGTCCATTGGCGCAATCACGCTGTTGGTGCCGACCGATTTTGCGACCGGGACGGGGCAGACGCTGACAATGGACGGCGTTGAGATGAAGGTCATCATGGCGCCGGAATCCGAAGCGCCCTCTGAGTTCATGTTCTACATTCCGAAATACAAGGCCTTTTGCGCTGCTGAAGATGCGACTCATACGCTGCACAACCTTTATACGTTGCGTGGTGCAAAGGTCCGGGATGCGTTGTTGTGGTCGAAGTACCTTCAGGCAGCCATTGATATGTTTGGCAGCGACATGCAAGTCCTGTTCGCTTCGCATTACTGGCCGACCTGGGGAAATGACCGGATCATTGCTTTCCTGAAGGCGCAGCGCGACATGTACCGGTATTTGCATGACCAGACCATGCGCCTCGCGAATACTGGCTACACGCCGCTTGAGATCGGGGAAATGCTGCGGTTGCCTGACACCCTGGCAAAGCAATGGTACTGCCGCAGCTATTACGGCACAGTTTTCCACGATGTGGTTGCGCAATACAACCTGCGTCTGGGCTTTTTCGATGGTGTGCCGGCAAATCTGCATAGATTGCCGCCGGTTGAAAACGGCACGCGTTATGTCGAGTTCATGGGTGGTGCAGATGCCGTCATGCAGAAGGCGCAGAAATACTACGACAAAGGTGAGTATCGCTGGGTTGCAGAAGTGGTGAACCACGTTGTATTTGCCGATCCGAAAAACGTTTCTGCCAAGCACATGCTGGCTGATGCCTATGAGCAGCTCGGCTACCAGTCGGAAGCCTCAAGTTGGCGCAATTTCTATCTCACGGGCGCAATGGAACTGCGTAATGGCGTGCATAAGGTTCCGTTCGGCAGTTCGCAAAGTCCTGACACGATCAAGGCGATGCCGCTGGAAATGTTCCTGGATTACCAGGGTGTCCGCTTGAATGCGGACCGGGCGGCGGGCAAAACGATCTCGTTCAATTTCATCATGACGGACACGAAAGAAAATTATCTGGTCGGCGTTGAAAATTCAGCGCTGCACTATTCGAAGGGCAAGACCTCGGATACGGCCGATGCATCCGTGACCATGTCGCGGTCCGATCTCAACGACGTGATGATGGGTGTCGCGACCATGCAGAAGCAGATTATTGCGGGCAAGGCGAAGATAACTGGCAACACGCAGAAGCTGGGAGAGTTTGTTTCCTGGCTGGATAACTTCGACTTCTGGTTCAACATTGTCACACCTTGAGATCCATTAGGCTCATGCGACGCTTGCAAAGGAATTGAGAGAATGTGCTCTATCTGTGACCTAAAGATTGAATTTAACGTGGATCATCCTGGATCGCTTACTGTGGCGGTCGCGACCCGGGAGGCGATCGATGCGGGCGTGTTGCCGGAAAAGGTTTTCGATGGTCCGCTGGCCAATGTGAAATTGCGCGTGGCGGCCATTGATACATTGAAGGCGTTGCAACGTCGGCTCGAGTCGTCCATGCCTGTGAGTCAGTTGATGGCGCTACCGGATTTCTATGTTCTACTGATTGAAGTAGGAACTTGGGGATTTTTCCACGCGACGGAGACCGGATTCGATCCCGACTGCAATCCAGAGCCGCCTGATGTGACGGCGAAAAATCAGGAGGATCGGGACGTGGTCTTTATTGCGACGGAAACGGCAATGGAGGCCGTGATCGAGGGCGGCCTTTCGCTGGAGAAGGCTTTTGCGGAGAACCTGATCGTCCTGGATGCGGGCGCTGCGCATGCGGCGCTGCTGCATGCGGCGTTCGGCACGGCGTTGGCGGTAGAAAGCGTGGAGCGGGTTACGGTTGAGGTTTGAATGGGGCGGTGTTAGCAACACGCCCGGGCCGGTGGTCGCTTGCTGATCAATGGGTCGCTATCCGCGGGTAAGGGGGCGAACCTGGGCAGGTTCAGTCGCTGATGGCGAAGCGTGCGGGTATCGGTGTTCGGAGAGGGAGGGGCGCAGTGGAACACTGCGCCCCTCCCTGGCCCATGCCATGGTCTTGCCGCAATCACCGCGCCACCTGATGGCTTAGGCGATCCCGTGGCGGCGCTCCTATCCCTTGCAGACTTGCCGGTGATAAGTTGCTCACGGACGGGCAGGTGCTAACGCGGATTCCTATTTTCGCATCTTCTGTTTCGACCATGAGAGACACGACCGGATGAAAAGGAACTAACACGCTACAACGGCCATTGGTACGTGATGCGTAAGGCGCAAACCCAAGTTCGAACGTTCCTCACACCGCCATACACAAATACTTGATCACCAGATAGTCATCGATTCCATACCGCGACCCCTCGCGCCCGAGGCCAGACTGTTTAACCCCGCCAAACGGCGCGACCTCGTTGGAAATCAGCCCGGTATTAATCCCGACCATGCCATATTCCAGCGCCTCGGCCACGCGCCACACTCGCCCGATATCGCGGCTATAAAAATACGCGGCTAACCCAAACTCGGTATCGTTAGCCATCCGTATCACTTCTTCGTCGGAAGAAAACCGGAACAAAGGTGCGAGCGGCCCGAACGTTTCTTCCCTGGCGATCTTCATCTCCGACGTCACGCCTGACAACACGGTCGGTTCGAAGAAGCCGAATCCAAGCGCGTGCCGCTTGCCGCCAACGACCACCTTGGCGCCTTTATCCAGCGCGTCATGAATGTGCGACTCGACCTTCTGAACTGCCGCATCGTTAATCAGCGGCCCGAGCAATACGCCACTCTCCAATCCATTGCCCACCGGCAGCTTCACCACGGCCGCGCCCAGCTTCGCGGCGAATTCGTCATAGACCCGGTCGTGAACATAAAAGCGGTTCGTGCACACGCACGTCTGCCCGCTGTTGCGATACTTCGATGCAATCGCGCCTTCGACTGCGGCATCAATATCGGCATCGTCGAAAACAATGAACGGTGCATTGCCGCCCAGTTCCAGCGACACCTTCTTGACCGTCGGCGCGCTTTGCGCCATCAGCAAGCGGCCGACCTGAGTCGATCCCGTGAACGACAACTTCCTCACAATCGGATTGCTGGTCAGCTCGGCGCCAATCGCCTTCGGGTCCCCCGTCACGATGTTCAGCACACCCTTGGGCAACCCTGCACGCTCGGCGAGCACGGCCATGGCGAATGCCGAAAACGGCGTTGCTTCAGCGGGTTTCACGACGATCGAACAGCCCGCCGCCAGCGCCGGGCCGACCTTGCGCGTAATCATCGCGCTCGGGAAATTCCACGGCGTAATCGCTGCGCAGACGCCGATCGGTTCCTTGGTGACCACGATACGTTTATCGGCGGCCGGCGACGCCAGCGTGTCACCCGCGACGCGTTTGCCTTCCTCAGCGAACCACTCGATGAACGATGCAGCGTACACAATCTCACCCCGGGCTTCGGCGAGCGGCTTGCCTTGTTCGCGCGTGAGGATCATCGCGAGATCGTCGGCGTTTTCCAACATCAAGTCGTACCAGCGGCGTAGAACGACGGCGCGTTCTTTCGCGGTCTTCTTGCGCCAGAGCGGCAAGGCGGCGTTCGCCGCATCAATAGCACGACGCGTTTCCGCTGCACCCATCTTCGGCACATGACCGAGTGACTGACCGGTTGCGGGATCGATGACGTCGAAGGTCGCCGAGTCCTCGGCGTCTTGCCACTCACCATTGATGAACGCTTCGTGACGCAGCAGCGCCGGGTCTTTCAATTGCATCGACAAACCTTGCGTGCTCATGCCGCCACCCCCACTTCTTCCGTCAGGACGCGTTCGAGAATGGCAAGCGCTTCATCGAACACGGTGTCCTGGATGGTCAGCGGAAACAGGAACCGGATCACGTTGCTATGCACGCCGCAGATCAGCAAAAGCAGGCCGCGCTCAAGCGCCAAGGTCTGCACGCGCTTGGCGAAAGCGGCATCGGCTTCGGTGGTGCCGGGCTTGCAGAATTCGACGGCGATCATGCCGCCGGGGCCGCGCACATCGGCGATCCGGGGTACGTCAGCCTTCAGCGATGACAGCCGCGCTTTCAGCTTGTCGCCGAGTTGCGCGGCACGCTCACAGAGCTTCTCTTCATCGATGATCTCAAGCACCGCATGCGCCGACGCGACCGCCATCGGATTGCCCGCGTACGTGCCGCCCAGGCCGCCAGGTGCTACGGAGTCCATCACATCGGCACGGCCGACAACGCCCGACAGCGGCATGCCGCCCGCGAGACTCTTGGCGATGGTCATCAGATCCGGCACCACGTCGTAGTGCTGCATCGCGAACATCTTTCCTGTGCGCGCGAAGCCGGTTTGCACTTCATCGGCGATCAGCAGGATGCCGTGCGTATCGCAGATCTTGCGCAGCGCACGCACGAATTCCGCCGGCGCCTGATAGAAACCGCCTTCGCCCTGCACCGGTTCGAAGATGATCGCGGCCACGCGCTTGGCTTCAATATCCGCCGCGAAAAGGTGCTCGATCGCGCGCAACGAATCCTCGGTCGTGATGCCGCGAACCGGGTTCGGGAACGGAGCGTGGAATACATCCGACGGGAACGGCCCGAAGCCGATCTTGTACGGCGCAACCTTGCCCGTAAGCGCCATGCCCATGAACGTGCGGCCGTGGAACCCGCCGCTGAATGCAATCACGCCCGGCCGGCCCGTCGCGGCGCGCGCAATCTTGATTGCGTTCTCGACGGCTTCCGCGCCGGTCGTGAAGAACGCGGCCTTCTTTGCATGGTCGCCGGGTGCGCGCGCGATGATTTTCTCGGCGAGCGAAACATACGATTCGTAAGGGACGATCTGATACGCCGTGTGCGTGAAGCGCTCAAGTTGCGCGCGCATGGCGGCGACAATCTTCGGGTGCCGATGTCCCGTGTTGCATACCGCGATGCCCGCCGCGAAGTCGATAAAACGCCGGCCTTCTACGTCCCACAGTTCAGCGTTCTCGGCACGTTCAGCGTAGAAATCGCACATCACGCCGACACCGCGTGGCGTCGCTGCGTCCTTGCGGGCTTTAAGGTCGGCGTTCTTCAGGTTCTGGCTCACGGTATATCTCCTGGGCGGGTTTTTAGGCAATGCATCGACTATAGTAAGATTTGGCTCTTTCAATCAGAGCCATTTCCGTGTTTTTATAGGAGCCATTTCTTCGATGTCCGCGATGCGAGCAAGCATGTTGTCCGACTGGCTGGCTCAGCGGATCGAACGAACGAGCGGGCTGCCGATTTATCGGCAGTTATATGGCTTGTTGCAGCAGGCCATCCTGTCGCGGGAATTGCCGGCGGGGACGAAGGTGCCGTCGTCCCGTTTGCTCGCAAGCGAGCTGGGCCTCGGCCGCAATACGGTCACGCAGGTGTACGAGCAACTCGCGCTGGAAGGCTACGTGTGGTCGGCGACCGGTCAGGGCACGTTTGTCTCGGACAGCGCGCCCGATGAGATCGTGGGGGCGGACCCGTCGGTGCGCGACGCGGCGCCGACGGAACCGCGCGTGTTGTCCGCGCGCGGCGCGCGGTTGTTGCAGGGCGCCGGTGTGTCGCAGCGGCAGGGCGGCGCGTTCATGCCCGGCGTGCCCGACGTATCGAAGTTTCCAGCCGCTGTCTGGAGCCGCTTGCAATCGAAATACTGGCGCCGTTTGCCGCCGGATCTGCTGACCTATGCGCCCGGCGGCGGTTTGCCCAAGCTACGTCAGGTGCTCGCCGATTATTTGCGGACCTCGCGTTCGGTACGCTGTACGCCGGAGCAAATTATCGTGACGACGGGGATTCACCAGTCCATCGATCTTGCCGTGCGTCTGTTGTCCGATTCCGGCGATGTCATCTGGACCGAAGACCCTTGCTATTGGGGCGTGCGTAGCGTGTTGCAGGTGTCGGGGCTATCGCTCAAGGCCATTCACGTCGATGCAGAGGGCATCAATCCTTCAGCGGATGATCTCGCCGATCCGCCCAAGCTGATGCTGGTCACGCCGTCGCATCAATACCCGCTGGGCATGGTGATGAGCCTCGCGCGGCGGCGCATGCTGCTGGAATTCGCGCGGCAAAACGGCTGCTGGATCATCGAGGACGACTACGACAGCGAGTTTCGATACGGCAGCCGGCCGCTTGCGTCGCTGCAAGGACTCGATACATCGGGCCAGGTGATCTACGTCGGCAGCTTCGGCAAGACATTATTTCCCGGGCTGCGGATTGGTTACATCGTGGTGCCGGAGGGATTGTCGACGAGCTTCGCGACGGCTTCGGCGGAGTTGTATCGCGAGGGGCAGTTGTTGCAGCAAGCGGTGCTGGCCGAGTTCATCGCCGAGGGGCATTTCACGTCGCATATCCGGCGAATGCGCGGGATCTACGGGCAGCGTCGCCAGATCTTGCTCGATACGATCAGGAAGCGTTACGGCGACGCGTTGCAGATTGTCGGCGGCGATGCCGGGCTGCATCTCGTGCTGCGTTTGCCCGATGGCGTGGATGATCGCGAAGTGGCGAAAGCAGCGCTTGCAGTCAATATTGTGGTGCGGCCGCTGTCGGGTTATTTCTTGCGGCCGGGGGAGGGCATGTCGGGTTTGTTGATCGGGTACGGATGCGTGCCGGAAGAGGAGATACAGCCGGCGTTTGAAAAGCTGGCGGCGGTGCTTGATCCCGCGCTCAAGGGGAGGGTTTCTTGATTCCTCTTCAGTTGTTCCATGAGCCGCTGTGACTCGTTAATTTGCTTGCGCGAAGCGGCCTGCCCACGCTACGCCGTCTATGATAAAAAGAGATTCACGGCAGGACAGAAGAAAGCGGTGTGTCACCGTAATCGAAGCATAATAGAACGTGTACCCTACAATTCTTCCCATGTCCAAAAAGCCTTCTCCCCCTCCAGCCGTTCCTGCCAGCGAGGAGTATCACTTCTCCGAGCAGATCGGCCACTTGCTGCGGCGCGCCTATCAGCGCCACGTTGCCATTTTCCAGGCGGCCATACCCGATTCCGATCTCACTGCGGCGCAATTCGTCACGCTGTGCGCGGTCAAGGAGCAGCAGTCCTGCTCGCTCAACGACATCGTGAAGGCGACAGCAATCGACCAGGCGACTATCCGTGGCGTTGTAGAGCGTTTGAAAGCGCGTTCGCTGATCGTGGTCGCGCCCGATCCGCTTGATGGCCGCAAGCTGCTGGTGCGCACCACACCCGAAGGCCTGGCGTTGATCGACCAGACGGTGCCTTTTGCAAGGCAGGTAAGCGAGCAGACTTATGGGGCGTTGAACCCGGCCGAGCGCGTTGCCATCGTGTATCTGCTGCGCAGCATGACGCGGGCCGAAGATAACTGAGCTTGCACGTCTGTCACTTCCCGCTCATCAATGCCCGGCGGGCGCCATTGTTCTAAACGCTTGCAGCGTGGCCCTGACAGCATCTGGCGTGAAGGGCGGTTCGCGGAACCGCACGCCGGTTGCATCGAATAACGCATTGGAAATAGCGGGCGCCCCGGGAAGCGAAGCGGACTCGCCGGCACCGAGCGGCGGTTCGCCTTGCCGGTCCACCATTACCACATCCACCGGCGGCAGCTCGGGGAACGTCAGGATCGGATAGCTGCCCCATTCCTTGCTTGCAACCAGACCATCGGTAAAGCGCACACGCTCTTTCAACGTGCGGCTCAACGTCTGGATCACGTTGCCGTGGATCTGATGGCGCACGCCGTCGGGATTGATCACGGTGCCCGTATCCTGACCGACCGTCACTCGCTTGATGCGGATTTCTCCGCTGACTGTATCGACCTCCAGATCGACGATCCACGCCGACCAGGCCGCACCGAAACCGGGGAAGCGGCTATGCACATATCGCGCATACGCCACGCCGCGTCCCTGAAGCACGCGCTCGCCGGTATCGTTAAATGGAACTGCACGGCGTCCGGCACGCGCTTGCCAGCCTGCGCGCTCAGCGACTGCTTCAAGCAATGCCGCAGCACGCTCATCTTTCAGATGACGCAAGCGGAAAGCCAGAGGATCGGCGCCGGTCTCATAAGCGAGTTCATCAACGAACACATCATGGGCGAAGGAGTTCGGTAGCGCCGACACCCCTCTGAACCACGACGCCCGAACCAGCGGCGCCAGGTCGTGGCAGACAAAACGGCGATGCGCGAAGGTGTAGGGCGTCACCGCGGTCCGGTCGCCCATTTCAAAGACGCGCGGCTCGGCCGGCGTCACGCCGGTGAGCAGAAGCGCGAGCAGCGGCGCATCGTTCGATGGATAACGCGAGGCGAACGTATAGCCCAGCGTGTCGCCTGTGCGGGACACCGTGCCGGTGACATCGACGACTTGCGCCGTGCCCTTGGGCTCCCACTGATGTTCGTCAGCACGCGATAGCTGGACCCGCACCGGCTGGCCCATCGCGCGTGAAAGCAGGAGCGCGTCGCCCGCAACATCGTCGGCGCAATTGCGGCCATAGCAGCCGGAAGCCTCCATGCGGACGATATCGATATCGGCTTCATCCCGCTCGACCAGACGCGACAAGTCGTAGCGCAAGGTCTGCGGATTCTGCGTCCCCGACCATATCGTGATGCGTCCGTCCTGGTAGTCCGCGAGCGCGCAGGACGGCCCGATCGAGCCATGCATCTGATACGGCCAGACATAGCTGCGTGTCAGCGTGGTCGTTCCGGGTTGTCCCTGTACGCTTTCTACGTCCCCTTCCTCCAGCAGCAGGCGCCGCTGGGCCGGAGCCTCGGCTATCGCCTCCGCGGGGTGATCCAGGGACTGCAGCGGCGGCAGCGGACGCCACCGAACGCGCAGTGCGCGCGCTGCGCGGATCGCCTGTTCCTCTCGCTCTGCCACCACGCCAACGAAGTCGCCGATAACAACCACGCCGCGCACACCCGGCAGCGTATCGACCGATGCACGGTCCACATCGATCAGCGTCTTGCCGACGAACGCGCCGCAATCGTGACCGGCATACGGTGGCCGCACGACGCGCCCATGCAGCATGCCGGGCACACGCATGTCGTGTACGAAGGTCAGCGTGCCGGTGGCTTTAGCAGGCAGATCGACGCGCGGCGTTGGCCGTCCGATAACCCGATAAGTCGACGGGTCCTTCACCATGACCGATGAATCGATGGGCAGCGAGATCCGTTGCCCCTGGAGCAACTCGCCAAAGCTGATACGGGTCTTGTCGGGCGCGATGACATACCCATCGTCGGTGGCAAGGCTAGCGGAATCGCCCCCCCAGCGCTCTGCCGCCAGCCCGATCAACACGAGCCGCGCTTGCGCCGCGGCAAACCTGAGCGGCACGGCGGATATCTGGATCGTCGCGCTCGCGATGGTTGGCCCTTGGTTCGGCGCCAGGGAGGAATTACCGAGGATCATCTGGACGCGCGGGGCGGCCACGTCGAGTTCCTCGGCCACGATTTGCGCAAGCGACGTGCGGATGCCCGTGCCAAGATCGACGTGGCCGTTGAACGCCAGGATGCGGCCATCGTCCAGTATTGCGACGAAAATTTCCGGCGAATCCTGGACGTAGGAAGACCCGCTGCCCGGTTGACCAGGCGCGGGTTTGACCGGCGCGAGCGGCTGCCTGACGATGGTCAGGCAGCCGTTGCGCGCAAGCAGTTCACCTCGGGTGAGCGCTGCTGCAGTAGGCATGATGGTTCCTGAAGATACCGCTCATTTTGTGCAAACCCGCTCAACGATTAACAATACGCTTCGGCATCGCCAACACCAAGAGGCAACCCGCCAGCATGCAGATACCGAAGGTAATCAGACCGGCACTCATGCTATGGGGTCGACAAGTCGTGTCTCCTGGAAAATCGGTGGTCGCGTTACTTACAAAGTTACGAGGCCAAAATCAGGAAAGCAAGAATTTTATGAGAAAAGACTATGTAAATCAATGAGTTATGATTTATCGCGGGACGTGATGAAGCGTCCCGCGGGCTGAACCCGGAGGACGCTTGCGCGTTATGCAGAGTGATTAAAAGCGAATGATCGAGTGCTCAGGCGTGACGTTTTTCGATACTCGAAAGCGCTTCATCGAGCGTCATTACCGCGGCATATTTCTGCTGCATGTCGAAGAGATTTGCATCGTGTGGACCGATTGCCCGGTCGCCCACGCAATCGGAAATAACCAGCGGACGGAAACCATGCGACATCGCATCGACCACGCTTGCGCGCACGCATCCGCTCGTCACTGCACCGGCCACGATCAACGTTTGCACCGCGCGCTGCGATAACCACGGCGCGAGTTGCGTGCCGAAGAACGCGGAGGGCACGGTCTTGCGTACGACCAACTCGCCCCGTGCCGGCGTCAATTCAGGCACGATTGCGCTGTTCGGATGGTCTTCGGTCAGCGTCGCCATGCCCGGCACTTTCAGCGAAAACACGTTGTCGTCGCTGCCGTCGGCCGCGTACACAATACGACTATGCGCAACAGGCCAGCCATGCCGGCGCGCGGCGGCCAGCAGATGCACCGTACGTTCAATTGCCGGCGCAATGTTGCCGCCGCCGAAAGTCTTGGGGTCAGCGAAGCCGACCACGAAGTCGACAATCAGCAAGCCGACATTGCCTTGCACCGGCAACGGCGTGCCGAATCCCTGCTGTTTGTACACGCCCGATTCGGCGTGGCTCTGGATGTCGCTCATTCAGAATGCTCCAAGGGTCAGGTTCTATCGGTCCATTACCACGCCGTCGCGGACCACGGCGTCGCCGTCGAGCATCACGTCGCAATGGCGCAGCGGGATGTCGATATGACATGTGGTCGTGCGCTTGCCGCCGGCTTCGTTGTTCGGTCCAAGCGAAAACAGGAAGTTGCCTTCGAACGCGCGGGCATCCATGCCGATGGTCGCCTCGCGGTCGTACAGGCCAAGCGTCGACCAGCGCGCACGCGGTTGCAAACCCCAGCCGATATGCGAGATTGCGTAACCTTCGGGATCGTTGAACGAGGCCATGTAGTCGCTTAGCAAATCCGCGTCGACGCCGCCATCGATACGCGTGGCGTAACCGTTTTCCACCGTCAGCGTGATCGGATCGTTCACGTACTTTTTCTGCGGCAGCAGGATGTCGCCGCGATCGATCACGATCTGGCCGCTCGCTTGACCCTCGTTCGGGAACGTCAGCACAAAACCGCTTGGCCAGTGATCCCAACGGCCGGGTTCATCGACGAAACCGTACTCGGAGATAGCGGGAAACTCGCCCAGCGGACATACGAGTTCCGTCCCCGCTTTCGACTTCACGCGCATTTCACGCGATGCCTTGATCCGCTCGGCCGCTGCCCGTACGCGGATGCGATCGGCTTCGGTCGGCACGAGTCGCGCGAGCACCTCGGGCGGTTCGACCGCGAGCAGGATCTTCGTGCCGGTGGCCAGGATCTCGTGCTGCTCGGGCGAGAACAACAAGGTCATCAGGTCGAGCACGAGATCGCTTGCCTTCAACGCGGCGATAGCGGCCAGGTTGCCGGTAAGAGGCGTGGTGCCGAGATACGCGAGCGAGTCGCGGCTCAACGCCTTTTCGCCGTTCACCGGCAGCAGGTCGAGGCGGTTGACGATCGCGCCCATCGACTGCGTGGCGATCAGTGCGCTTGAAAGCGTTTGCGGATGCGTGGACGCGCTGGTGAGGATGGTGACGGTCTGGCCGGCCTGCAGCTTCGACAACGTCAGTACCTGCTTCCACGCGGCAATCATTTCGTAGTCGCTGATTGGCATGTTGACTCCTGAAGAATGAGTGTCAGTGTCGGTTCGTGTTGCGCTGAATTTAGACGAGCTTCGCGCCGAGGAAATCGCCGAAGGCTTCGTAGAAGCCCGCTTCGTTGTCCCACGGAATCATGTGGCCGGCATCCGGCACGCGGGTATGCAGCAGTCCGGGGCAAAGCGTCTGCATTTCCTGCACGTCTTCATCGAGTACGACGTCGCCGCGTGCGGCCGTGATCAGCAGCGAAGGCACGCGAAGCAGCGGCAGGTCGGCGTGGATGTCGTCGGTATGAAAGCCTTCGAACGATGTCAGCATGCCGCGTTCATCGCAGGTATGCAGCCACTGCGCACGCACACGCAATTGTTCTTCCGTCCACGTCGGGCAGAAAGCGCGCATGCCGTCGGCGTCGATGCCTTTCACAGCCAGGCGAATCGAATCCACATACCACGGCAACTTCGACGGATACGCGCGGCGGCCCGGTCCCGACACGGGCGGATCGATCAGCACCGTGCGCGTCAGGCCCTTCGGCGCGCTGCGTGCCGCACGGACCGCGATGCGCGCGCCCATCGAGTGGCCGACCAGCGCATAGTGTTCGAGGCCGAGCGAATTAGCCAGCGCGATGACATCGGCGGCTTGCGCGTCGAGGCTGTAGTCGAGCGTTGGCGATGCTTCGGACAAACCGCGGCCGCGCACATCGAGGACGTAGGTGTCGAACTGCCGGCCAAGCGTCTCGCCGACAAACCCCCACGTGACGGCGGGGCTGGTAATGCCCGGAATCACGATCACGGCGGGACGGCCGGCACGCACGCCCTCCGTGCCGCCGTAGCGCAAGTAATGCTGGCGAATGCCGTTGGCGTTGACGTTCGCGCCGTAGAGAAAAGTTGAGGTCATCGCGGAGTCCGTGAATGGGTCGAAAGCTATCAGTAAGTACGATCAGGAGTACGCTTAATATGCACCGGACAGCAGCGCGCCCGCGCCCGGCACCACGCGTTCCAGATCCAGCTCGCGCAGCATGGCGTAAGTCGTGGCAATGGCTGCGGTAATGACCGGCTTGCCCGTCATTGCCTCGACTTGCGGCACTGCAGCGAGCGACGGCATTTGCACGCAGGCGGACAAGACGATGGCATCGACATCCTGGTAAGGCAGGGTTTTCACGATGTCCGGCAGCAGGCGCGGGTCGTGGCGGCCTACGTCCAGGTTGTCGGGAATCTCCAGCGCCCGGTAGGCGACGACTTCAAAACCCTCGTTGCGGATGTAGTCCACAACGAGCTCCGTCAGCGGCTTCATATAAGGCGCGACCACCACGATGCGTTTTGCCCCAATCACCTTCAATGCTTCGACAAGCGCGCCCGCGCTGGTGATCACCGGCGCAGCGCCGCCGTTCTCGACAGTACGCTCGTGCAGACGCTTCTGCGACACACGGTGATAGCCATGTCCCATCGCCATGATTGCAACGAGGCACGCATAACCGAGCACGTTCACGCGCGCGTCGCTGAGTTCCAGCGCGCAGCGGTCCGATTCCGCGTCCATGGCGGCGAGTTCCTCCTTGACCACTTTCTTCATGCGCATGCGGCTGGAATGGAACGTGAAGCGCTCCGGGCGAATGCTCTGGCGGGCAAGCAGCATGGCCGGGATTTCGGTTTCCATCGTCGTGTTCGAACTCGGCACGATCTGGCCGATGCGAAAGGTCTTGGTCATCTAGTCGACTCCGTGTGTCTTCGGGCCGCCCGCGGCGGCGTTATGGGTCCGGCAAATGCTGGGGTAATTTGATTCGATAAAGTCTAGTGTACACATTGGAATTTAACAAGATTCAGAAAACATTTTTTAATGGTGCACGCATGCTTTGGATTGGTGAAAACCCTTATAAATTGCACAAATAAAGGGATAAATCGCACCTGCATCGACGCAATGCAAATTTTCTTTACTCAAAAAAATTCAATGTGTACACTCGATATAGGTTCATTTAACAGGCTCGGCTGAACGACATCGGCGAGCGCCAGACATGGAGAGATCATCATGAGCAAACCCCGTATCGCGATCGTTGGCGCGGGCCTTGGCGGAACAGCAGCAGCGGCGCTGATGCAGCGCGCCGGTTATTCGGTTCGCCTGTACGAGCAGGCTCCCGCATTTTCGCGCCTCGGCGCGGGGATCCATCTCGGTCCCAATGTGATGAAGATCATGCGCCGCATGGATTGCGAAGACGCGCTGAACGTCATGGGTTCGCACCCGGACTACTGGTACAGCCGCGACTGGAAAACGGGCGAAGCCATCGCGCAGATTCCGCTGGGCGAGTTCGCGCTGAAAGAATATGGCGCGTCGTATCTGACGGTGCACCGCGGTGACTTTCATGAACTGATGACCGGTGCGGTCGCGCCTGGCACCATCGAGTTCAATAAGTGCCTGAGCAAGATTGAAGAAGTGGACAACGAAGTGCGGCTGACGTTTGCCGACGGCAGCGTCGAGAGCGCGGATATCGTGATTGGCGCGGACGGCGTGAACTCGAAGATCCGCGACCATTTGCTCGGCGCGGAACCGCCGCGTTACACGGGTTATGTTGCGCATCGCGCGGTATTTCCGGCGTCGTTGCTGGGCTCCGATCCTTTCGATCTGTGTGTAAAGTGGTGGTCGGAAGATCGTCACATGATGGTGTATTACGTGACGTCCAAGCGCGATGAAATCTATTACGTGACTGGCGTTCCGCAGGCTGAGTGGCCGGCAGGGCAGTCTGTTGCGCCCAGCAGCCGCGACGAAATGCGCGAGGCGTTCGCGGGCTATCATCCGTCGGTGCAGAAGCTGATCGACGCCACGCCTGAAGTCACGAAGTGGCCGCTGCTGGAACGCGATCCGCTGCCGTTGTGGAGCCGCGGCCGCCTGGTGCTGCTCGGCGACGCATGCCATCCGATGAAACCGCACATGGCGCAGGGCGCGGCCATGGCGATTGAAGATGCAGCCATGCTGACGCGCTGCCTGGACGAAGTAGGGACGACCGATTACGCCGGCGCGTTTGCGCTGTACGAAGCGAATCGGGCGGAGCGTGCGTCGAAGGTGCAACTGGTCTCGCATAACAACACGTGGCTGCGCACGAACGAAGATCCGGCATGGGTGTTCGCTTACGACGTGTTCAACGAGCCCCTGAAGTCGCCGTCGGCCAAGCAGGCAACACCTGCTGCCGCTTGATATTTCGACCCGGCTGCCGCGGCAATGCCCGAACGCATTGCCGCAGGCGGTCTTGATTCGATGACTAGAAGATGAGCGTCTCTGCTTCCGCCGCATCCGTTTCCGGACCGTTGACGCTGACCGTCAACGGCAGCACTCGCACGGTCGACGTGACCCGCGACACCCCCTTGCTGTACGTGCTGCGCAACGACTTCGAACTGAACGGTCCGAAGTACGGTTGCGGTCTCGGCCAGTGCGGTGCGTGCACGGTGTTGCTGGATGGTGGTCCGGCGCGCTCATGCGTCGTGCCGGTTGCGGCAGCTATTGGACGTGAGACGCTCACGCTGGAAGGGCTTGGAACGCTGGATGCGCTGCATCCGATCCAGCGGGCTTTTATCGATGAACAAGCGGCGCAATGCGGCTATTGCCTCAACGGCATGATCATGAGCACGAAGGCGCTGCTCGATCGCAATCCCGAACCCGATGACGACCATATCCGCGACGCGCTGCGCTTCAACTTGTGCCGTTGCGGCACGCACATTGAGATCATGCAGGCGGTGCATCGCGCGGCCGAGTATTTGAAACGCGAACAAAAACGTTGACTCATTGGACTCATGTAATGGACGCCCTGTAATGGACCCGACGTAATGGACGCCGTGCACGAAGGCAGTTCTGGCGGACCCGTGCTGATGCCCGAGTCGATGCTTCACGCGTGCGTGCTGGCAGAAGCCGACGCTGCGTTGCTCGCGTCTGCGCAACAGTTGAGCGTTGAAGCGGGCGTGCGCTGGGTGGTCGCGGGAAATGTGGCCGCGTTCGTGGCTGAGCGTTTCGAGCAAGCGCGCGATGCTGCTTGCCAACTGGTGTTATCGGCTCGTTCGCAGCATGCCGCTGATTCTGGCTCTCTGCCCGTGCAACATTCGGGCTTGCAGCAGGAAGCGCATTACACATGGCCGATTCCGGCGCACAGATTGGTGGCGTGCGAGGCCATTGCGTGTGACGACGCCGGTAGCATCGCAGTCTGGACCAATGCCCCCGACATTGTCGATCTTCGGGCGAATCTAGCTGCTGTCACGGGCCTGCCGCCCGAGCGCTTTGCGTTGCACTCCCTCAATGCGAACGATGCAAACGATGACCACACCGATCCGCTAATCGCCACGCATGCCGCGCTCGCTGCGGTTGTCTTGATGGCGGAAACCGGCCGGTCGATGTGCGTCGGCGGTTACGTGGCGGTGTCTCACGTCAAGGAGGCAGCGGTTTCTGTCGCTGCGTCGCTGGACGGCGAGGGCGCGCTGCTCGACTGGCGCTATATGGCGCGAACGCCGGGCTTAACGGGCGGCGAAGCAGTCGCACAACATCCGGGTCCTTATGCTTTACCGCGTGCGACGTCGCTTGTCGACGATCCCGCCACGCTGATTCCTCGCTCGGCGCATACCTTTGCACGCGAGTCGTTCGTCGATGAAATCGCACGCGACAATCATCGCGATCCGGTTTCGTTTCGTCTCGATCATCTCGACCCGGTTGAGCATGGCGGCGCGCGGGAGTTGATCGACACGGTGGCGCAGCGGGCAGCGTGGAACGCCGATCATCAGAATCGCAAGACGCGCCGCGCTGGCAACGCAGTCGCTCACGGCCGCGGTTTCGCGTTCGACGAACACAACCCGTCATCCATCGATAACCCCAACCGGACGCCCGACTACTCGGCGTGGATCGTCGATCTCGATGTAAACCGCCTGACCGGCGACGTCGCGCTCAAACGGGTGGTAGCGGGGCGGGCAAGCGGACGGCGCCGCATCGGCAGGTTGAATGGCGTTCCAGCCCGGCAGATCGCTGCTGCGGCCTCCCGTGCTCTCGGTCTACAACTTACGGCACGGCCGTCACACGACGAGACGCCGGGCACGCAGGCTGTATCGCACGAACTTGCACCGGCATCGGCATCGGCGGCGTCTGGCGAACTCGCTGCGCAGGCCACTGCCGGCGATCGCCTGGAAATAGATGTCTCCCCGGCTGCAGCGGCTATTGCCAATGCACTTTACGACGCAACTGGCGTGCGTTTCCGAGCGCCGCCGTTCACGCCGGAGCGTGTGCTTGCGGCGCTTGGGAAGGATTCCACCGGTACAGTTGGCACGATCAGCAACCCGCCACGACGCGCAAAACGCTCGCTGTGGACCGCGCTCGCTGCCGGCGGTGTTGGCAGCCTCATCGGGCTGGCTTGCACGCTGTGGCCCCTGCGAGCGTCGATTGACCCTATCGCGCGACCCGCTGCATCGACATGGTCGGACGCCACCATCGCTCGCGGTCGGCAGATTGCCGAGTTCGGGGATTGTGCGGTCTGCCATACCGCACCCGGCGGCGCGGTGAACGCCGGCGGCCTCGGTCTCGAGACACCTTTTGGCATGGTCTACACGACCAACCTGACGCCCGATCCGAAGACGGGCATCGGCAACTGGTCGTTCGCCGCATTCGACCGGGCCATGCGCCAGGGCATTTCACGCGACGGGCATCATCTCTATCCCGCGTTCCCGTACACCGCGTTCACGAAGATGAGCGAGGCGGACATGACTGCGCTTTACGCATACCTGATGTCGCAGCCGGCGGTCGACAATGCGCCGCCGGTCACACGCTTGCCGTTTCCGTTGAATCAGCGCGCGCTGGTCGCGGGATGGAATGCGCTCTATCTGAAGCAGGGCGAGTTCAAGCCCGACCCGACGCGTTCGGCGATATGGAATCGCGGCGCTTATCTCGTCGATGGCGCCGGGCATTGCAGCGCGTGCCATTCGCCGCGCAATGCATTCGGCGCTGAAAAGGGCGGCCGTTTATATCTGACGGGCGGCAGCGCGGAAGGCTGGGTGGCGCCGTCGCTTGTCGCCAATTCGAAAGCGCCGGTGCAGTGGACCGAGCAGGCGCTGTATGACTATCTCAAGACCGGTTTTTCGCATGAGCATGGCGTTGCAGCCGGCCCAATGGCGCCGGTTGTCGCGAGCTTGTCGACGTTGCCGGAAGAGGACGTGCGCGCGATGGCGCACTACGTGGCGTCGCTGTCGCCGCAACCGCAACTGCAACCGCAACCGGTCGAAACGACGTTATCGAAACCCGCGCATGCCGCCGCAGCGGATGCCGTGACCTTGCAAGGACTCGATAGCGGGCGGCGGATCTTTGAGGGCGCTTGCGCCGTCTGTCATGCCGCGACCGGCGGTGTTGGCAACTTCGGGGTGCGTCCGCTGCTCTCGCTGAACACCAGCGTGAGCGAAGCCACACCCGATAACCTGCTGAACGTGATCCAAAATGGCATCGATGCCCCCGCAACCGACGCGCTTGGTTACATGCCGGGTTTCAAGGATTCGTTCGATGACCGTCAGATAGCCGATCTCGTGTCCTATATCCGCGCGACGTTCGCACCGAATGAAGCGGCGTGGAAGGACCTGGCTCAGGCGTCGGCGCGGATTCGAAAGCACGTGCATTAGCGGCCAGCAAAATGTGGCGCCGGCACCATTTGGCAATGGCGCCACCCGCTGCGTGCGAGCGCCCGCCACCATTCCACCCTTACCGATATTCGAACTATCATGGCGCCTTCGAAGCTTCTTTCCGGTTCATCGCAAGCTGCGCAGGACGCCGTGTCCCGCTATGAGGTGTCGGAGCAGATCGGGCATCTTCTGCGCAAGGCTTATCAGCGTCATCTCGCCATCTTCAGCCAGACCATCGACGACCCTCAACTGACCGCCGTGCAGTTTGCGGTATTGAGCGCCAGCCGAAGGCTCGGGCCGTCTTCAATGAGCGACCTGGGCAAGGCCACCGCAATAGATGCGGCCACGGTACGCGGCATAATTGAGCGTCTGAGGGTACGTGAACTCATTGAGCTGCAAACCAATCCGGACGACCGCAGGAAGGTGAAGGTGCAACTGACGCGGGCGGGTGAAAGTCTGGTCGAACAGATCACGCCCACCGCCTTGCATATCAGCGAGCTGACCATGAGTGAGCTCAACGAAGCGGAGCGCGTGGCCGTGCTGTATTTGCTGCGCAAGCTTAGCGCGCCCGATGCCGATTAAGCGCGATTCGTATTCGACGGCTACGCTTATTAATTAGTCGCTTCGTCTGGTGCACTCTATTCGCTGCTTCTTCGCATTGCACCAATAGCGGGACCGTCGCACCGGAAAAGAGATTATGGCGTGTACGCTGATTTTATAAGGTGCAACACAATGAGCGTCCCTGCCCGACTGTCAGCTTGGCGTCAGCTATAAAGACCTGATAAAACAAGGGTCAAACGCAGTCGTACCTAGTACAAGTCTCTAGCTATAAAGTGGGCATGGTGATTGCATAGAAGACTAGAATTAGAGTGTGTACATTTGTATCGCCGGGCAGAGACGGCGCTTGAAAAAAGCAGCCTTGCCGGCGTGAACACCTTGATGAATCCCGAGCTATAGAGGCGTCGATGCTTTCGAATCTGGCTGTGCAACTCATCAACGGACTAGCGGACGCCTGCGCCATGTTTCTGGTCGCGTCCGGTTTGTCGTTGATCTTCGGCGTGACGCGAATCGTCAACTTCGCGCACGGCTCGTTCTATATGCTTGGCGTGTATGTGGCCTATAGCATCGCTAGCCGCTTTGGTTCGACCGTCGCGGGTTTCTGGCTTTCGATGCTGGCAGCAGCGCTCATTGTTGCCGTGCTCGGTGCACTGGTTGAGGTCATTGTGCTCCGGCGCATTTATCAGGCGCCCGAGTTATTCCATCTGCTGGCGACCTTTGCGCTAGTGCTGATTTTTCGCGACGCCGCCTTATATATCTGGGGCCCGGAAGACCTGTTCGGACCGCGCGCTCCGCTGCTCGGCGGCGCAGTGAATTTGCTCGGCCACGCGCTGCCTACCTATGACATTGCGTTGATCGTGATCGGTCCCGTAGTGCTTGCCATCCTCTGGTTCGGTCTGACTAAAACACGCTGGGGCACGCTCGTGCGTGCGGCGACCGGTGACCGCGAAATGCTCGGCGCGCTCGGTATCAATCAGGCCTGGTTATTTACGGGCGTGTTTTTTATCGGCGCATTTCTCGCGGGTCTTGGTGGCGCGCTGCAGGTGCCGCGCATGTCGGCGAACCTGTCGCTTGATATCGATACGATCGGCAATGCGTTCGTCGTCGTGGTGGTCGGCGGAATGGGCTCGATTCCCGGCGCGTTCGTCGCAGCATTGTTGATCGCGGAGATAAAGGCGCTATGCATTGGCCTGGGCGATGTAACCATTGGCGGCGTGGTGTTTTCGCTGAGCAAGTTCACGCTGGTGGCCGAGTTCGTGGTGATGGCGATTGTGCTGGTCGTGCGGCCGTGGGGCTTGCTCGGTCGCGCGCAAGCGGCGGTTCGAACCATGGCGGTCGCGGAAACACCGCTGCGTCTCGCCGATACCCGCCTGAAGATATTCGCCGGCGTCGTACTCGCCGTGCTTGTGCTCGCGCCGCTACTTTCGGGCGTGTTTCCCTACATGCCCGTGTTGCTTGTCGAGATCCTGATCGCGGTCCTGTTTGCAACGAGCCTGCATTTCATCATGGGTCCGGGCGGCATGCATTCGTTCGGCCATGCCGCGTATTTCGGTTTGGGTGCTTATGGCGCGGCGTTATTCCTGAAAGTCCTGAACTTGCCCATGGAAGCGGCGCTCGTGCTCGGCCCTTTGCTTGCGGGTGTCGGGGCGATCGTGTTCGGATGGTTTTGCGTGCGTCTGTCGGGCGTCTATCTCGCGATGTTGACGTTGGCCTTTGCGCAGATCGTCTGGTCGATCGTGTTCCAGTGGGACGCGGTGACCGGCGGCAGCAACGGCATTCTCAACTTGTGGCCATCAACCTGGCTTAGCTCGACGGTGGCGTATTACTACGTGACCCTGGTATTCGCGGTCCTGGGCGTCTGGCTCTTGAGACGCATGTTGTTCTCGCCGCTCGGTTATGCCATGCGCGCCTCGCGTGATTCAACGCTGCGTGCCGAAGCAATTGGTATCGACGTAAAGCGTGTGCAGTGGGTGGCGTTCATCATCGCGTCATTGTTCTGCGGCCTCGCGGGATCGTTGTTTGCGTTCTCCAAGGGATCGATCTCGCCGGAAGTGATCAGCGTCGGGCGCTCGGTCGACGGCCTCGTGATGGTGCTCCTGGGCGGCTTGCAGACGCTCACCGGCCCGATCGTCGGCGCGGCCGTTTTCACGTGGCTTCAGGATACGGTCGCGCGTCAGACGGACTACTGGGAGGCGCTGCTCGGTGCGGCCATCCTCGTGCTGGTGATCGCGTTCCCGCAGGGGATTGTGGGGTTCGTACGGGACAAGTTTGGATCGCATAAAAATTCCGATGGCGGCGTGGCTTCTCCGCCCGCTTCACAGTCTGCCTCACAGCCCGCTTCGCAATCTGCCAAGGAGGCCCTGTGACCCTTCTACGCGTCTCCCATCTTGCGAAATCGTTCGGCGGCGTCAAAGCGGTTGACGATGTTTCCTTCGACCTGAACGCGGGCCAGTTGCTCGCGTTGATTGGTCCGAACGGCGCGGGCAAGTCGACCTGCTTCAACATGCTCAACGGGCAATTGAGGCCGAGTTCCGGCTCCATCCTGTTCGACGGCCACGAGATTGCGGGCAAGCGTCCGCGCGATATCTGGCGACTCGGCGTTGGCCGCACCTTCCAGATTGCCGCCACGTTCAACTCGATGACCGTGATCGAAAACGTGCAGATGGCGCTCGTTTCGCGGGACCACCAGCTATTCAACTTATGGAAGCCAGCGTCGTCTATTCACGCCGATGAAGCCATCGCGTTGCTCGAACAAGTCGGCATGGCGGCGCATGCAAAACGCGCGTGCGGCGTGCTGGCTTATGGCGATGTAAAGCGCGTCGAGCTGGCCATTGCGCTCGCCAATAAGCCGAAGCTGTTGCTGATGGATGAACCGACCGCGGGCATGGCGCCGAAGGAACGCAACGACTTGATGGCGCTGACCAAGCAACTGGTGGTTGATCACAAGCTCGGCGTGCTGTTCACCGAGCACAGCATGGATGTAGTGTTTGCCTACGCCGACAAACTGATCGTGCTCGCTCGCGGCAAGCTGATTGGCGAGGGCGATGCGGAAACCGTCCGCAACGATCCGCGTGTGCGCGAAGTGTATTTCGGCACGGGGAAATCATTCACGCCGCGCGCATCGCTTTCGCCACTTTCGGCAGACGGAGTCGCCTGATGAACACATCGACTCAAGACAAGAGCATGCTTAAAGTCTCCGGTCTGAACGCGTTCTATGGCCGCGCGCAGATCCTGTACGACGTTGAACTCGAAGTGGGCCGCGGCGAAGTCGTTGCGCTGATGGGCCGCAACGGCGCGGGCAAATCGACCACGATGAAAGCGCTGATGGGCATGTTGCCATCGCGGCAAGGAGCGATCAATTTTTGCGGGCACGACATAGCGAAGTTGCCGCCGTATCGTATTGCGCGGCTCGGCATGGGCTTCGTGCCAGAAGACCGGCGCGTGTTCGGCGATCTGACCGTCATGGAAAATCTCGATACCGGCCGCCAGCCGCCGCGCGACGATGCACCCCGCTGGACGCCAGAAAAGCTGTTCCGCCTGTTCCCGAATCTTGGCGAGATGCCGAATCGTCCGGGCAGCCAGATGAGCGGCGGCGAGCAGCAAATGCTGACCGTGTCGCGTACGCTGATGGGGAACCCCACGCTGGTCCTGCTCGATGAGCCGTCGGAAGGCGTGGCGCCGATCATCGTTGAGCAGATGGCGAACATGATTCTTGAGTTAAAGCGCGAAGGGTTGTCCATCCTGTTGTCCGAGCAGAACATGCATTTCGCTGAACTCGTCAGCGACCGCGCCTACGTGCTTGAAAAAGGGCAGATACGGTTTAGCGGCACGATAGATGAACTCGCCCGCGACGAAGCGGTGCGGCGAGCGTATCTAAGTGTCTAAGCGCGAACAGGAAAAGTAAAGATCGACCAAGGGTATTCTTCAATCAGCCTTAGCCATGTCACTTAGCATTTAACTTAGCCGCTTTATCCGGAGAGAAAAACTATGACCACGCGTGTCGGATCGTTGCTGCGCTTAACCGCCTTCATGGTTGCGCCCTTGGCCACCGCTTTGGTGTCGGCCGGCGCTGCCGCCCAGACCATCAAGATTGGCGAGATCAACAGTTATAAAGCGCAGCCTGCGTTCCTTGGACCGTATAAGAATGGCTGGAACATGGCGCTCGACGAGGTCAACGCGGCGGGTGGTATCGACGGCAAGAAGCTCGAAGTCATCTCGCGCGACGACAACGGCAATCCGGGCGATACGGTTCGCGTGGCTCAGGAACTGGTCACGGGCGAACAGGTCTCGTTGTTGTTCGGGGGCTTCCTGTCGAACACCGGATTGGCGCTCGCCGACTATGCGAAGCAACGCAAGGTTTTCTTCCTCGCGGCTGAACCGCTGACGGACAAGATCGTCTGGGAGGACGGCAACAAGTACACATATCGGCTGCGTCCGTCGACCTATATGCAGGTCGCGATGCTCGTACCCGAAGCCGCCAAGCTGCACAAGAAACGCTGGGCGGTCGTCTATCCGAACTACGAATACGGTCAGTCGGCCGTGGCGACGTTCAAGCGTTTGCTGAAGGCGGCGCAGCCTGACGTCGAGTTCGTTGCGGATCAGGCGGCACCGCTTGGCAAGCTGGATGCCGGCGCGGTCACGCAAGCGCTCGCGGACGCAAAACCCGATGCAATCTTTAATGTTGAGTTCGCGGCAGACCTTGGAAAATTTGTGCGTGAGGGCAATACGCGTGGCTTGTTCAAGGACCGGCCGGTGGTGTCGTTGCTGACAGGCGAGCCTGAATACCTCGATCCGCTCGGGTCCGAAGCGCCGGTCGGCTGGATCGTGACGGGGTATCCGTGGTACTCGATCGATACCCCGGCTAACCGCAAGTTCGTCGCGGCCTATGAGACCAAGTATCACGACTATCCGCGGGTGGGATCGGTGGTGGGTTATTCGGCCTTGATGTCGATCGCCGATGGTTTGAAGAAGGCGAAGTCGACCGATCCCGACAAACTTGCGGCGGCGTTCAAGGGCCTGAAGGTTGAGACGCCGTTTGGTCCTATCATGTATCGCGCGCAGGACAACCAGTCGACGATGGGCGCGTATGTCGGCACGACGGCGTTGAAGGACGGCAAGGGCATCATGACGAACTATAGGTACATCGATGGCGCGAGTGTCCAGCCTTCGGATGCTGAGGTAGCGAAACTGAGGGCGGCGGATTAAGGCGATGGATTGAGGGTTAGCGTTTGAAAGTGTAAAAGTGTGAGGGCGGCCCGCGGAAGCGGGCCGTTTGCGTTGGTGTCTATGGCGAAGGACTTTGTTTCGAACGTTACTGGCATCGAGCAGCTCGGTTGATGCGAGGTGCAAAGAGCTTGACCAACTGCAGAATCAGTCTATGATGTACATATCATGGTCATGTACATAGGGAATAAGAATGGCTGCTGCAACGGAACGCATTGTCGTCCAAGTGACGCCGGTTCAGAAACGTGCGATTGCGAGCACCGCCAAGCGTCTCGGGCTCAACGTGAGTGAGTTGATGCGCCAAGCGGCGCAGGGCTTCACTCCGTCAGACGATGAGGAGGATATCAACGCGCTGATCTGGCGCGTGAACGCGTCCTCGCAGGAAGCGAATGACGCACTCGATGATGCGTTGTCATTTGTCGCGGAGTCGAACAAGCGCATCGCTGCAATGATGGGAGGTAAGGGGTAATGGGTGTGACCGACAAGGTGTGGGATGCGCTCACGACCGTAATCAAAATGAATGACAAGGTGGTGTCGCTGGCCGGAACGGTGAAGGAGCAACAGCTAAAGATCGAGGGGCTGACCGAGCGCGTAATTCGTCTTGAGGCGACTCTGGAACTGTTGATGCGTACGGGCACTGGCACGAAAAAGCTGTCGCGCTAACTGGAAGCAAATTAGGAATTTCGAATATGAGGAACAATGGCATCTGCAACAGTGACATCTAAAGGCAGGTGCGATTCCTCTGGCCGTACGCGACCAACTCGGGTTGAGTGCAGGGACCGCATCGAATTCATCTTCAACGGAGGAACCGGGCACTATGAAATCGTTCCCGCAATTCGCTCAGTGACCGCGCTCAAAGGAAGTGTCCGCAAGCTTGCGAAGCCGGCATCGATTGAGGACATTAACTCGGCGATCGGAGAGCAGTGAGCAGGGAACGTCGGCTCGATAACCAGACCTTAAACAGTTAAGGTTGTCGCTGGTGAAGTGGTGCCGATATGAGCTGGCGCATGCATTATCTGCAGGAAATCACCCGCGCAACCCACCCCTTACGGACTAAGCTTCGAAATTTTCTGACCTTGGATTCCCACCCCGGCCATCAGCCCTTGCTGACCATAAATGAACGCATAGACGTCCGATTGCAGCGTGGTCGATGTCAATGATCCCGCCGCGCCGGTATCCACGACAACCACGCTCGGACCCGCACCGATCGACCATCCGCCGCTGGTCTGCAAATAGTTGATTGCGGAATCGGTCGTGAGAAACATGGCTTCCTGAAACGATTGCGCGCCTGCCTGCAGCCCATACGAAACGGACGTTGCGTTGTAGTAGCCCATCACTTTGCCATCCGAGCCAAACATCACGCCATTTCCCTCCTCGGCCCCGACGATCAAACCCGCCTTGAGTATCTCCGGAAATACGAGCACCGCCTTTGCACGGGACTGTAGCAACTTCGCATTCGGCGTGGTGACGTACAAATGTTGAAGCGCTGCGCGCGCCTTTGCTTCCAGGTCCGGGTCGACCGCGTTGGACGGCGGTATTTGCGAAGTCGAGCAGGAGGTTACAAGCAGCAACAGCAGGTTAGCCAGGACGAGTCTGATGCATTTGGTCATGAGTTCAACTCCGCTCGCAGATCGGTTGTATCGGGCGGGATAACTTGAGTAGATAAAAAGCCATCTGCCGTTATTTGAAACAATTAAATTTTTAATGTTTGTAGTTCAAGTATTTATGAAAGTGGTGGCAATGCAGACGGTTATAAACATATGTGAAGGCGATTCGCGCATTTATCGCGAAAATCATCCGCGACCATGATTTCATGGGGCGCAAGAGGACCTTGACGATCGGTGAGTTCACCTGGGAAAGGTTTGGCCGGTATCGTGCTTATAAAGTCGAGCGTCTAATGGAGTGGGAGCTTATATCAAGCATTGGCGTTTGGCAAAGAATCGAATATTAAATAAATAATGGATTTAATATTGCAATTCGTTTCAGTGTTTCTATTTTTATATATCGAATAGTTCAACCGAAAAGTTGGCCCGAACCTCGTCGCCGGCGTTCAATCCACCCAAGCCAGGACGCAAGAGCACGCCGCCGGAAAAGAAGTCATAGAGAAACTTGTTGGAACCGAATGTGTTTTCTTGTTGGACCGAAGTATCCGTTCTTCGTGACACTGTTCCTATTACGAATCCACCTTCGCTAAAGAACAGTTGATGAGGGCATCACGACCGCAAGACAGGAGCGCGTCGCGAGTCCCGGATTCGCTCCGTGCATCGGTTCAAGGCCACTGACGGCGGCGCGATAGCGGCGATGTCGTCGAACTCGATCTTCACGATCCAGTGCTCGGACGCACTCTGAAAGATCAATACTCGATGGCATCGTTGCCGACGATTGCCTGACTCTTACTGGATATCATCATGACTCGCTTCGCTCCCAAGACACCGCTCGCCGATCTCGCCGCCATGCTCGACGCAGGCACCACGACCTCTCGCGAACTCACCGAAACCGCGCTGGAGCGCATTGCTGCCGATGGCGGCGACGGTGGCAACGCGTTCTGCTTTGTTGACGTCGATGGCGCTCGCCGACAGGCCGATGCCCTCGATGCATTGCGCCGCGCCGGCACGCGTCTTTCGCCATTGGCCGGTGTGCCGGTATCGATAAAAGATCTCTTCGATATACAAGGCCAGCCGACCCGCGCCGGTTCCCGCGTTCTCGCCGATGCTGCGCCCGCTCGCAACGATGCACCCGCGGTCGCCCGGCTAAGGCGCGCTGGGGCAGTGCTGATCGGGCGCACGAACATGAGCGAGTTTGCATTTTCGGGGCTGGGTCTCAACCCTCACTACGGCACGCCTGCATCGCCGTGGCGCCGCAACGAACGACATGTGGCGGGCGGATCATCGTCGGGAGCGGCAGCCTCCGTGACCGACGGTTTGGCGGCAGCGGGCCTTGGCAGCGACACGGGCGGATCACTGCGGATTCCCGCTGCGTTTTGCGGGCTCACGGGTTTTAAACCGAGCGCAGGACGTGTGCCGACTGAAGGCGTTGTACCGCTGTCGCCTACGCTCGATGTCGTCGGCGCGATTGCGTCGAGTGTCGCGTGCTGCGCGATGATGGATGGCGTGCTCTCTGGGGTGTCTTTCGATGCAAGCAGGCCGCTTGCGGGCGCGCGGTTCGCCGTGTTGCGCAACTATGTGATGGACGGTATTGAGCCGGAAATCGCACGAACTTATGAAGCGGCGTTGGACAAGCTTGCTCGCGCCGGCGCCTTGCTCACCGAGGTCCGTTTCGCGCCGCTCGATTCGCTGCCTGCGATCAATACGTTCGGCTTCTCGCCCATCGAAGCGTTTGCCGCTCATCGCTCGCGGCTGGGCACTCACGCGGATGCGTACGACCGGCGCGTGCTGGCTCGGATCAGACTTGGCGAGGCGGCATCGGCGGCGGATTACATCGATCTGCTCGCGGCCCGGCGCACGACCATCACGGCCGCTCGGCAGTTCTTCGCCGGTTTCGATGCATTCGTCATGCCGACCGTGCCCATCGCGCCGCCTGCCATTGCCGCGCTCGAAGCCGATGACGCCGTGTTTGCCGCAGCCAACGCGCTGGTGCTGCGCAATCCAAGCGTGGTGAATTTCCTCGATGGTTGCGCGGTGTCAGTGCCTTGCCATCGGGACGGAGATGCGCCGGTGGGATTCAGTATCGGTGGATTTCACGGGCAGGATGAAGCGATTCTTGCGCTGGCGGGTGCGGTGGAAACTGCGCTGGGGGTTTGAGAGGCGGCCTTGCTCCGTTCATAACGAAGCAAGGGAACAAGTCCCAACCAAATCAACACGTTGCTGCAACTCCCCAGGACTTGTCCACAGCCTTGCCAACAAAAGCTGTGGATAAGGCGATCCGGGACGCACAAGTCTCACCAACATCCGGGCTTTTTCGCCCGTTTCACCCACCTCTGTGCTCCAAAATTCCCTATAAGAAAGATCCGATTTCATCGAAACCGTTGTTTTCAGATCCGGCTGATGGTTGGTTTTAACCTGTCTGGTTCGTCTGACGCTATTTTGTTGCTCGTCAAAAAATAGCATTACAAACGAGTCCAGATGAACAAGAATAAATATCGACTGGTATTCAGTCGACTGAGAAACATGCTGATTGCCGTCGAGGAAACCGCCACGGCGACAGGTAAGGAAGCAGGACAGACTTCAGTACGCAACAAAGAATCACAGGGTTTGATTTTTACGCTGCGGCAGATCGTTTTCTCGGCGCTCGCATTACTTGGCGCGCTGCCTTCGTGGTCAAGTGCGCAGATCATATCGGGAGGTGCCAACGCACCGTCCGTCATCCAGACGCAAAACGGTCTGGATCAGGTGAACATCAACCGGCCATCGGGCGCCGGCGTCTCGATGAATACCTACAACAGGTTCGACGTGCAGCCCAAGGGCGCCATCCTGAACAACTCGCCGGCCATCGTGCAGACGCAGCAGGCGGGTTTGATTAACGGCAATCCGAATTTTGGGCCCGGGCAGTCTGCGCGCGTGATCGTCAATCAGGTCAACAGCAGCGCGGCGAGCCAGATCAATGGGCGTGTCGAAGTCGCGGGGCGACGCGCCGAAGTGGTGATCGCGAACGGCTCGGGCATCAGCGTGAACGGCGGCGGTTTCATCAACACGTCGCGTGCGATCCTCACGACCGGCACGCCGAACTTTGCCGCCGATGGCTCGCTTTCAGGTCTCAACGTGACGGGCGGCAACATCAGCATTCAGGGCGCTGGACTGAACGCAGGCGATACCGATCAGGTCGATCTGCTCGCGCGCGCCGTGCAGGCGAACGCGGCGATCTATGCAAAAAACCTGAACGTCGTGACGGGTGCGAACAGCATAGATTACGGCACGCTCAATGCGACGTCGATTGCAGGCACAGGTGCGGCACCGGGCGTGTCTATCGATGTGAGCAATCTCGGTGGCATGTACGCAAACCGCATCGTGCTGGTGGGCACCGAGAATGGTGTGGGCGTGTCGAACAAGGGCGTGCTTGCGGCGCAGGCAGGCGACCTGACGCTCACTACGCAGGGCAAACTGGTGCTCGCCGGACAGACCAACGCGAGCGCCAACCTTAACGTGTCTGCGCGCGACGGCATCGATAACAGCGGCACGACTTACGCGCAGCATAACGTCTCCGCAAATACCATCGGAGTCTTAACTAATAATGGCGTGCTGGCCGCGCAGCAAAACACCAAGGTCAATGCGGCAACCGTGGCATCGAATGGGACGCTTGGTGCGGGCGTGAACAGCGACGGCACGATTGCCAATGCGGGCGACCTGTCGGTGATCGCCAGTGGCGCGCTCACCGCAACCGTGCAAAACGAAGGCGGCGGTAACACGACCATCCGTGGTGCGTCGGTGAATCTGGCCGGTAGCAATACCTCGGCGATCGGCACGCTGGCGCTTGCTGCAATCAACGGCGACCTGAACGTGTCGAGGGCGAATACGACCGCAGGCGGCGCGCTTATCGCGAATGCAGAGGGCACACTCGTCAACGACAGCGGCAAGATGTCGGGCGGGTTGGTTCAGGTGACAGCGGCGAGCATATCGAACCGTAGTGGTCAGATCATTTCAGGCGGTGCGCTTGACGCGACGGCAGCAGGTGACTTGGTAAATCAAGGCGGTACGATGCAGGCCGCAGGCGCGATGACGCTCGACGCCGGTTCGCTGGATAACACAGCCGGGCGTATGGTCTCGCTCAATGGCGACGGGCTGAACATCGCCGCACGCGGCACGCTAAACAATGGGACGACTGGCACCATCGGCACGAACGGCGCGCTGAATCTCAACGCGGGCACACTCGCGAATCAAGGGCAACTCAGTGCTGCGGGCGAAGCATGGGTGCGCGCGCAAAACATCGACAATCACGCGGGCACGATCACTGCCGGCGGCGCGCTCAATGTCGCCTCGCCCGGCGCGCTGAACAACCGGAGCGGCACGCTGTCAGGTTCGACCACGACCGTCTCCGGTGCATCGATTGACAACACGAGCGGCGACATTGAAGGCGATACGCTTGTCCTCTCGGCCTCGGGCGATCTGATTAATCGTAGCGGCAGACTCACGCAGTTCGCCGCGACCGATCAGACGATTCAGGCAAGCGGCGCGCTGGATAATACGGGCGGCACGATTGCATCGAACGCGAACGTTCTGCACATCAGCGGGCAAACCGTCACAAACGATAAAGGCAACATCCAGCACGCCGGTACAGGGTCGCTTTCGACGAACACGAACGGCCCGTTGTCGAACGTTGCGGGCAATGTGGTGACGAACGGCGCGCTTGCCATACAAGCCGCTGGCAGTCTAAACAATGCTCAAGGTGCAATACAGGCGTCGCGGCGCGCAGACATCAATGCCGCGTCGCTGGATAACACGGGTGGACGTATTGTCTCGCTTAATAGCGAGGGCTTGAATGCCACGGTCACCGGCACGCTCCTGAACGGCACGGCCGGAACGATTGGCACGAATGGCACGCTGGGTGTCAGTGCGGGCACTTTATCGAATCAAGGGAAACTCACTGCTGCGGGCGATGCCACGGTGCGCGCGCAAAGCATCGATAACTACGCGGGCACGATCACGGCAGGCGGGACGCTCAATGTCGCCTCGCCCGGCGCGCTAAACAACCGGAGCGGCACGCTGTCAGGCTCGACCACGACCGTCTCCGGTTCATCAATCGACAATACGAACGGTGACATTGAGGGCGATGCTCTCGCAGTTTCGGCGACCGGCTACATCGCCAATCAGGGCGGCACGTTCACGCAGTTCGGCACCGCCGACCAGACGATTCAGGCAGGCGGCGCGCTGGATAACACCGGCGGCACGATTGCATCGAACGCGAACAATTTACGTATCAGCGGCCAAGCCGTCACAAACGATAAAGGCAACATTCAGCACGCGGGTACAGGCACGTTGGCGATGAACGTGAACGGCGCGCTCTCGAACGTTGCGGGCAACGTGGTGACAAACGGCGCGCTCGCCGCACACGCCGCTGGCGGGTTGAACAATACGCGAGGTGCGATCCAGGCATCGAAACGCGCGGACGTAACGGCCGCATGGCTGAACAATACGGGCGGGCGTATCGCGTCTCTCAATGGCGATGGCTTGCGTGTCGCGGTCACAGACACGCTTGTGAACGGCGCGGCGGGAACGATTGGCACGAACGGTACGCTTGATGTGAGTGCGGGCACGCTCGCAAATCAAGGGAAACTCACCGGTGCGGGCAATGCCACAGTGCGTGCGCGAAGCATCGATAATCATGCGGGCACGATCACGGCGGGAAACGCGCTCAATGTCACATCAACCGGTGTACTGAACAATTCGGATGGCACATTGTCGGGCTCTGCCACGACCCTCTCAGCCGCATCGATTGATAATACCAATGGGAATATCGACGGTGACACGCTCACCGTTTCGGCAACCGGCGACGTCGCTAATCAAGGCGGCACGCTCACGCAATACAGCACCGCCAATCAGACGATCCAAGCCGGCGGCACGCTCGATAACACCAACGGGACGCTCGCGACGAACGCCAAGAACCTGACGCTCGACGCGCAAAATCTCGCCAACGATCACGGCACGATCCAGCATGCAGGCACCGGCACGCTCGCCGTGAACGCAGCGGGCGCTGTGTCGAACGCATCGGGTAACGTGCTGAGCAACGGCGCGCTCACCCTCCAGTCCCAGGGCGCGATAGACAATCAGTGGGGCACGATGCAGGCCGCGCATCGCGCGACGTTGAGCGGCGCGACGCTCGACAACACCGCAGGCCGTATCGTCTCGCTCAATGGCGACGGACTGAGTGTCACTGTCACCGGCGCGCTTCTGAACGGCACGGCCGGGACGATTGGTACAAATGGCGCGCTTGACGTCAGTGCGGGAACGCTGTCGAATCAGGGGACACTCACCGCAGCGGGCGATGCCTGGCTGCGGGCACAAAGCATCGACAACCATGCGGGCACGATCACGGCCGGCGGCGCGCTTACCACGGCGAGCTCTGGTGCGTTGAACAATATAGACGGCACGCTCTCGGGTGCGGCCACTGTGATCTCGGCAACATCGATTGATAACACTGGTGGCGATATCAACGGCGATGCGCTTGCCCTCTCCGTCTCGGGTGATCTGCTTAATCGCGACGGCAAGCTCACCCAATACGGCACTGCCGATCAATCGATACAAATAGGCGGCGCGCTGGATAACACCGGCGGCACACTCGCGACCAACGCAAACAGCTTGAGTCTGTCCGCGCAATCGATTGCCAACGATCGCGGCACGATCCAGCATGCCGGCACCGGCACGCTTTCTGTCAACTCGGCTGGCGCGGTATCGAACGTCGGCGGCAGCGCACAAACCAACGGCGCACTCGCGCTCACAAGTGCAAGCCTCGACAACACGTCCGGTGCGCTTCTCGCGATGCAGGCGGCACGCATCAATGCGGCCTCGGGCATCGTCAATCGCGACGGTTCGCTGTACGGCGGCAATGGTCTGGCTGTATCAACGCAAGGCGACATCGACACCATGCGCGGCTCGCTGCAGACTTCGGGCGATCTGAGCATCGTGGCAGGCGGCACGATCACGAACGCGCAAGGCACGATCAGCGCCAACGGTGCGCATGGCACGGCAGACGTGAGCGCTGCGCGAATCGATAATTCAGGCGGCAAGCTGACCAACGCGGGCGATGGCGCGACCATGACCAGCGCATCCGATATTGCAAACACAAACGGCACGCTTGGCGGTAACGGTGACCTGACGGTGAACGCGCAGACGCTTGAGAACGATGCGGGCGCGAACCTCGTCGCGGGCGGCGCGGCGAATCTGAACATCACTCAGCGCGTAAATAACGCGAGCGGTACGCTCTTTGGCGCCACCGCGCTGAACCTGAACCAAGCGAACGCTGTTGTCATCAATGACGCCGGCGCGATGCTCAGCGGTCTGGACTTATCGGTGAATGTTGCATCGCTGTCGAACTTGGGCGGCGCAATCCGCGCTAACCGGGACGTTGCTGTGGGCGCAGCCGTATCGGGCAATGGCGACATGATCGCGGGGCGCGATCTGGCGCTTGCCGTCGCGGGCGACTACACCAACGACGCGGGCAATAACCTGCACGCTGACGGCAGTATGAGCGTGAGTGCGACAGGCACGTTGACCAACACCGGCACGCTGGCGGCGAACGGTGCGCTGACTGCAAGCGGCGCGAGCGTGGTGAACACGGCAGATGGCGATATCAATTCGTCGTCAACCACCGTGAATGCCTCCGGTACGCTCACGAACGCTGGCCGCATCGAAGGCGATACGGTGACAACTAACAGCGCGACGCTCGTGAACACCGGCGCGATCATTGGCAACGACGTGACGGTGAATGCCGCCGACATCACGAATACCAGCTCCACAGCAGTCATAGCAGGAGCGAACAGCGTCCACCTCTACGCACAAGATTCGGTCACGAACGCCGATGGCGCGTTGATCTACAGCCTGGGCAATCTGGAGATCGCGAAAGACGGCACGCGCGACGCGTCCGGCATGCTCGCGAGCCAGACTGGCACGCTCACGAACAGCGCGGCGAGCATCGAGGCGGAAGGCGACATCGATATCGCCGCGCGCACGCTCAGCAACGTGCGTACCGGTGCAGTCACCGAGGCGGGCACGCCGCAGGACGCAGGCACGACCACGCTGACGCTGTGGAGCGCGGGCCTGCCCACGGGCAGCATGGGGTATTACTACAGCACGCTCTATCCCGAATGGCGCTGGAAAGATGGAGCAATTGGCACGGGCGTGATTGGACATCTGATGCACCCGATCACCGTCAAGGTCCCGAAATCGCAGGTGACGAACCTGGATCCGGCCGCGCAAAGCTTCTCGCTCACTGTACCGCTGACCGATATTTACTCGGCGTTGGCCGGCGGCGAAACGTCCACGCGCACGATCACCAACAACGCAACCCAGTGGTACAGCGGCATCACGGACAACGGCAACGACACGTACTCCATCACCTTCTGGCCGGACTTCGACCCGAACAAGAACATCCGGCCCGATCAGGTCAGATTGGATGAGTCCCTGGGTAAAGACAACCACGACTACGTGGAAATGAGTCATACGACCCAGACTACGACGATCACTGACCAGCTTATAAGCGCGGGCAACGCGGCAACGATCCAGGCGCAGGGCGCCATTCGTATCAACGCGGACAATGGCAGCATCAATAACCAGTCGTCCACAATGGCCGCAGGCGGCGATCTGGTGCGCCGTGCCACTGGCGGCAGCGTGAACGACACAGGCACCGTGTTGCAGCAGACGACCATCAATACCGCCTCGTCCGATTGGTACTGGCACCAAAAGACTGGGGGCGACAATGAATACCTGGCCAATGTGCCCGACGGTATCTCGCAGACGGCCACGACCGTCGATGCCTTGCCCGCAATTGCCACGTCGAACCAGACGGTGCAGACCGATGCGCAGACTATCAGCATCAACTCGGTCAATCGCCAGGGGCAGACCGTGAACGGCTCGGGGGTGACGGGTGGCAGCGCGGACGGCACGCAGCTTGGCGGAATCAGCGGCAAGGGCAGCAGCACGGGCGTGAGTGGCACGGAGACCGGCACTGTAGGAGGCCAGAGCGGCAGTTCGGGCGTGAGCGGGACAACGGCCAGCAGCGTGAGCGGCCAAGGCGGCCAAGGCGGCCAGAGCGGCAGCGTGAGCGGCGCGCAGGCCAATAGTGTGAGCGGCCAGAGCCGCAATCCGCAGACAGTTGGCGGGGCGAGCGGCGGCATCCCGAACCTGAAGCTGCCGGTGAGTGGCCTCTACACCTACAACACGGCGCCCGAGGCAAGCTACCTCATCGCCACCGATCCGCGTTTCACGCAGTATTCGAACTTCATCAGCAGCGACTACATGCTGGGGCAGCTTGGCCTTGATCCATCGAAGACCGAAAAGCGCCTGGGCGACGGCATGTATGAACAGACCCTCGTGCGCAACCAGGTCACGCAACTGACCGGGCGCACGTTCCTCACGGGCTACGCCAGCAATCTCGATGAATACACGGCGCTGATGAATAGCGGCGTCGCGTACGCAAAGGAATTTGGGCTGGCGCCTGGCATCGCGCTGACGTCTTCACAAATGCAGCAACTGACCACCGACATGGTATGGCTCGTGTCGCAGGACGTGACGCTGCCCGACGGCTCGCATCAGACGGTGCTGGTGCCACAGGTGTATCTTGCGCAGTCGAGCACCGTGGATCTCACGCACAGCGGCGCGCTGGTTGCGGGCAACGCAGTGAACCTGAACGCCACCGGCGACGTGACCAATAGCGGCCACGTAACAAGCAGTCTCGCGACAACGATCATCGGCAATAACGTGGTCAATAGCGGTGTGATCGGCAGCAGCGGCATGACGGCAGTGGTCGCGGTGCAGGACGTGCGGAACACGAACGGTCGCATCGGTGGCGGCGATGTGGTCGTGCAGGCCGGACGCGATGTCATTAATGAAACGCAATCCTACGGAATAGCGAAAGACTTTGGCTCGAATTCGATTACGGGCCGCGTGACGGGCGCAGGAATCGATGCCATCGGCACGATCTCGGCAACGGGCAACGCGGCGGTCATCGCGGGCCGCGACGTGAACCTGAATGGCGCGCTGATCCAGACCGGAGGCGATGCAGCCGTTGCAGCCGGACGCGATCTGAATCTTGGCACGACCACGCTCATCGCCACGCGAGACGTGCAAACGCGCGACGCGCTGAATGGCAGTCACAACGCTGTGACGCAGAACCTGGGCAGCGCCATCGTCGCAGGCGGCAGTCTTGCGACGGTGTCGGGACGCGACACAACGCTCACTCATGCAACGGTGAGCGCGACCAACGATGCGACGCTGATCGCCGGCGGCAACCTGACGGTCACGGCGGCGAGGGATACGCAAACCCACAGCGAGCAGTCGATGGGCGGCAAGCAGGCGCAGCACATCAGTTCAAGTTACGACGAAGCGGTGCAGGGTTCAAACGTCGGCGCGGGCGGCAACGTTACGCTTGCAGCGGGTCAGAACGGCAGCGGCAACCTGGCGGTTCTTGGCTCGGCGGTGACGGCGGATGCGGGCGGTGTCAGACTGATATCGACGGGCGATGTGACGATTGGCAGCGTGAGCGAAACCCACGATGCACAGAGCTGGTCGCATAACCAGCACTCGGGTTTCCTCTCGAAAGAAACGACGAACGACGCAGCCAGTTCGCGTCAGGTGATTGCCAACGGCTCAACCGTATCGGGCGATACGGTCACGGGCGCGGCCGGTCACGACATGACGATCAGCGGTTCGACAATCGCGGCCACGCACGATGTGACGCTCGCGGCGGTCAACAACCTCACCATCAACACCACGCAAGATATGAGCGAGAGCAGCACATTCCACGAAGAGAAGAAGTCGGGTTTAGGCAGCTCGGGCGGGATGGGTATCTCGTATGGCAAGGTAGACCAGAAAGACACGGCGCACGACAGTACCGTGCTGCAGAACGGCAGCCTTATTGGCAGTACCAACGCAAGCGTGAACCTGTCAGCGGGCGCGGACTTGCGCGTCACCGGCAGCGACTTGATCGCCGCGCAAAACATCACCGGTACGGGGGCGAATGTGACTATCGATGCAGCCGCCAGTACGGCCCATCATGACGAGACGCATGAAGTCAGCAAGAGCGGCTTTACCCTCGCGATCAAGGCGCCGGTGCTCGACGCGCTCTCGAACACGGTTGACCAGGCGCGCGGCGCGAGTCGCAGCGAGGATGATCGCGCAGCGGCATTGCACGGCATGGCGGCTGCGAGCGGGGCGATTGATGCCTATGGTGAGGCAGGCTCCGCACTGAAGGACATTGCGAACGGCGAAAAGCCGGAAGGTAAAATTGAACTCAGCTATGGCAGCAGCCACAGCAAGAACACGTTTATAGAGGATTCCGTAACGAACCGGGGTTCGAACGTCACTGCGGGCGGCACGGCCGCATTCGTGGCGACGGGCAACGGCACGCCGGGAAGCGGCAACATGACGATTGCGGGATCGAATCTGAACGCGAGCGACGTGATCCTGGCGGCCAGCAATCAGGTCAATCTCATCAACACGACCGATACCGATTCGACGCGCAGCAGCAACGAATCGAGCAGCGCGAGCGTGGGGATCTCGTATGGCTCGCAGGGCTTTGGCGTGGATGCATCGATGTCCAAAGCACACGGCGATGGCAACAGCGATGCCGCCATGCAGAACAACACGCATGTGACGGCGGCGAACAAGGTGACGATCGTGTCGGGTGGCGACACGAATATCATTGGCGCGAATGTGAGTGGCCGGCAGGTGAATGCGGATGTGGGCGGTGATTTGAACATCAGGTCGGTTCAGGACACGATGACAAGCGCGGCGCACCAGGAGAGCACGGGCGGGGGATTTGCGATCAGCCAAGGCGGTGGCAGTGCGAGCTTCAGCCACACCAATGCGAATGCCAGCGGCAGTTATGCGGGGGTGAACGAGCAGGCGGGGATTCAGGCTGGTGACGGTGGGTTCAACATTAACGTCAAGGGGAACACGGACTTGAAGGGCGCAGTGATTACAAGCGATGCTGATGCCTGGAAGAACACGCTCACCACCGGCACGCTCTCCGTCTCCGATATCGCGAACAGTTCGAGCTACGATGCAAAAAGCAGCGGCTTCTCGGCGGGCGCGTCACTGGGGTTGCCTGACAAGGTGACAGGACCGTCCTCGGTGCCGAACTCGGGGGGTATTACGCCGTCTTTGAGTCAGCACGACAGCGGCAGCGACGGTGCAACCACGAAGAGCGCAATCAGCGCTGGCACGATCAACGTCACGGATTCGGCGAACCAGACGCAAGATGTGGCCACGCTGAGCCGCGATACATCGAACACGAATGGCACGGTCGCGAAGACACCGGACGTGAACAACCTTCTGGATAAACAGGCCGACATGATGTCCGCGGCGGCGGCCGCAGGTCAGGCGGTGGCGCAGCGCATCGGCGACTATGCACAGTCGAAGTACAAAGAGGCAGAAGTCAACGGCGATCAGGCCGGCATGGATTCGTGGCGCGACGGCGGCAGTTCCAGAGCCGAGATGCAAGCGGCGGGCGCAGCCGTGGTCGCAGGTCTGGGAGGTGGCGCAGGAACGGCGGTGGCGGGCGCGGTGGGCGCAGGCGCGGCGTCGCTCGCAGCGGGGAAGTTGAACGGCCTGAGTGACGCGATAGCGGGGGCGAGTCCAACCGGAAACGCGGAGATGGACAAGGCGCTGGGTAACATCGTCGCGAATGCGGTTGCCACCGGCGCGGGATACCTTGCTGGAAACGCTGGTGCGTTCGAAGCGGGTGATGTGGACTTGTATAACCGGACGGCTCACGAGGACACGAACGAGAAGAAGCCGACGGATCTGGTTGCGCAAGTCTGCCCGGCGGGTTCGCAGTGCAGCGATGCGACGCTGAACGCGGCGATTCTCGCGCAGGGTATGAATGCGGATGCGGCGTCGGCAAACCTGCAGACGATCGGCGCCTATGGAGCACCCGCTGCGGCACTTGCGCTGATCGGGCCGGAAGCGGTGGCCGCTGCGGTATTGGCTGGAGGACTCGATTATGCGGGTAGTACGTATAGTTACTCGACGGGACTCTCAAAAGACAAGCCCGATTTTACGAGTTCGTATATTGCCGGCGTAATCGGTGGTGCGACCTACCCGTTTGCCATTGCGGACAAGGCTATTGCAGGCATGGGGATGGCGGGGAAAATTGCGGCTATTGGATACAACGCTGGAGTTGCTGGCGTTGGGGCATTTGGGACCGCCGCAGTCACGCACCAGAGCAATCCAGACCTTTCTGGCGGGTTTGGTACTGGTGCTGCTGCATCAGGTAGTCTGGTAAAGCTAATGTTCCCTGGCTCACTTGGTAACTTCCTCAACAATATGATTCAGGGCGCGGCAGGGCCGATACAGAATGCTGTGACTCAAGGCGGCGCTAGAAAATGAAGGCAATCTCAAGCGAGACTACTCAGCAGTATAAAAGGCTGATTCAGCGAGCACTGGTGGCATATTTAGGCGCGACCGGCATCGTTGCTTTAGCGCTCGTTATTTCTATTGCGCATGGTGCAGGCTGGAGACCGGCGTTGGCGGGAATGCCGCTTTACGTGATTGTGTTTGCTGGGATCACGTATCAACTAATAAAGGAAATCATGAAGCTGAGAAAGCAAGAGCGTGAGCGTCAAGCTTCTGCTGAAATCAAAGAGCACTGACAACAAACCCAGCCTTGCGCTGGGTTTGTTGTTTCTGGAGTCGTTCAAGCTGGCGTAATAATGAGCCTGCCCTCTTCGACATGAACACAAACGCGGCTTTGGGGTTTAAAACCAGCTTGCTCGAGCCATCTGCCTATAAGCCGAATCCGCGGGATAGGCCGTTGCCTGGGCGGTGTCCGATGCTGCGGGTAGTCGGTCCACCGCGTGGCGCTCTCGCAGGCCATAAAGCGTTCGGTAAAGGTCGAGCTTGATTTAAGATTGGCGTCAGCCATGGTCAGTTCTCCAGTGAACTGGTGGTGGTCAGCGGGCGGTGAGTGTTGACGCACTCATCGCCCGCGCTTCTTTAGCGGTCCTTCTGCTTCTTCAAATCGGTTACGACTTCTGCGCTGTGCGAGCGCTCCATCGGCGTGCCTCGTGCTTGAGGATCAAGCCTTCGAGCAATTCGCGCACGGTCTGCTTCTCTTCGGGTGAAAACTGGCTAACGGCTTCGAACTGCAAACGCAGGTCCTCGGAGGGGCCGCGCGATGTGACGCTCGCGGCGGTCAACAATCTCACCATCAACACCACGCAAGATATGAGCGAGAGCAGCACATTCCACGAAGAGAAGAAGTCGGGTTTAGGCAGCTCGGGCGGGATGGGTATCTCGTATGGCAAGGTAGACCAGAAAGACACGGCGCACGACAGTACCGTGCTGCAGAACGGCAGCCTTATTGGCAGTACCAACGCAAGCGTGAACCTGTCAGCGGGCGCGGACTTGCGCGTCACCGGCAGCGACTTGATCGCCGCGCAAAACATCACCGGTACGGGGGCGAATGTGACTATCGATGCAGCCGCCAGTACGGCCCATCATGACGAGACGCATGAAGTCAGCAAGAGCGGCTTTACCCTCGCGATCAAGGCGCCGGTGCTCGACGCGCTCTCGAACACGGTTGACCAGGCGCGCGGCGCGAGTCGCAGCGAGGATGATCGCGCAGCGGCATTGCACGGCATGGCGGCTGCGAGCGGGGCGATTGATGCCTATGGTGAGGCAGGCTCCGCACTGAAGGACATTGCGAACGGCGAAAAGCCAACCTAAACAACGAACCCGGCCGTAGCCGGGTTCGTTGTTTGTAGCGTGTGGTTCAAGCGGGGGTAATGATCAACTTGCCGTCTTCAACGTGAACGCATACGCGGCTATCGGGTTTGAACCCAGCCTGTTCGAGCCAGTGCCCCATAAGCCGAATCCTCGGAATAGGCCGTTGCCTGGGCGAGGCCAAGTACGTCGGGATATCGGTCCATCTCATGGCACTCTCACAGGCCATAAAGCGTTCGGTGACGGACGAGCTCGATTTAAGATTGGCGTCGGCCATAGTCAACTCCTTGAGTGAGTTGGTGGTGGTCAGCGGTGAGTGTTGGTAGCACTCACCGCCCGCGCTTTGTTTCCGTCCGCGTTCTCCCCTTTAGCTGTCTACTTGCGCGGCTTGCGTGCGGGCTTCTCGTTGTCGACCACACGCGCCATAGCCCCCGCTACCTGATTCTTGATGATCAAAGCATCAAGCACTCCACGCACAAAATGTTGCTCGTCCTCGGACATGCGTGAAACGGTTTCGAATTGGTAGCGCAACACATCATCTGGCCCTCGCTCGTCCTGATCAAAAAAAACTAACGCATCAGAACTTACGCTGAGCGCAGTTGTTAGCCTGCGGATCACATCTAAGGTTGGTTGTGAGTTGCCGCCTTCATAGCTGCGGATTTGCAGCACAGATAGCGTCGAGAACCGATGGCCGTCAACCCAGCCCCCGCGTGCCTACCGAGATCAAGTTGCTTCGGTCTGCGATGTTAATGAGATGGACGAGCGCGCACTTCTGGCAAACTCGCGCCTCAAAACGAAAACGTGTCGGGGGAAAGATTGCGAGTACAGATCCGCATCAGGCGAAAGCCGTTTGCCAGTGGTTGTTGCATCGGGAAGAAATGTCATTCGCCAACGGTGGGCATCTCGGACGCGCGTGACTCGGACATCGCGATCGTTCGGAACACGATGACAAGCGACGCTCACCACCAAAGCTTGAGCGGTCGATTTCCAATGTGCCGGAGCGGGAACAACGCCAACACCAGCGGCAGCAACACAGGCCAGATCGAACAAGCCGGAATTCAAACTGGTGACGGTGGCTACAACATCAGCGTCAAGGGCAATGCGGATCTCAAGGACATGATGGCTTCGAGCGACGCAGACCCGTCAAAGAAAAACCTATCCGCAGGCACGCCGAGCGTTAGTGATATCCAGATAAGTCGAGTGACGACACAATGAAAATTCGAAAGAGGCTGGCGGCGCTGCCGCTCACAGCCCTGGTATCGCTCGCATCGAACGCACAACACGCACCAACGCCAGCCGACGAAGCCGCAGCAGCCCGTGCCAACACCGAGCAGAACCAGCAAATCCAGCAGCAACGCGACGCACAGCAGCGTGATGCAACCGTGCAAGCGCCGGCGGTCCGCTCCACCCTGCCAACGTTCGAAGGTTTCCCGCTCTTGCCAAAGGAAGAGCCGTGCTTTCGCATCGCTACGTTCGCGCTCGATGTGCCCGCAACGCTATCGGATGCCGTGCGCAGTAAGGGCGCTTCGGCGCTATCGCTCGACCCATTCGCCTTCGCGCGCGAATGGCTCGACTACTACCAGGGTCAATGCATTGGCAAGGCAGGTATCGACATACTCGCGAAGGCGTTGCAGCAAACGATCCTTTCGCGCGGCTACGTGACCACGCGCGTCCTGTTGCCTGAACAGGACCTTTCGAAAGGCACGCTCGCATTCGCCCTCGTCCCCGGCGTCGTGCGACAGATCCGTTTCGCCGATCCCAACACACGCGGCACCTTGAAATCCGCATTCCCCGCCCGCGCCGGCGATCTGCTGGACTTGCGCGATCTTGAGCAGGGTCTGGAGCAGATGAAGCGTGTCGCATCGCAAGACGTGGACATGAAAATCGAACCGACCGATACACCGGGGGAAAGCGATGTCGTCGTGACCGTCAAGCGTTCAAAACCGTTGAGCTTCGTCGCATCCGTCGATAACTCTGGAACGGACGCAACCGGTAAATGGCAGGGTAACGTGAGCCTTGGCATCGACGATCCGCTTGGCCTGAACGACGTGCTCACGCTCGGCGCGAACCAGGACTTATCGTTCGGCAACAAATCGCTCGGCTCGCATGGATTCAATGGTTCGTACTCCGTTCCATGGGGTTACTGGACGGCGACGCTCTCGGGCAACACCAACACTTACTACCAGCAGATCGCAGGCGTCAACGAAACGTATGTGTCGAGCGGCAATTCGCAGACCGCCGCGCTCAGGCTCGCGCGCGTGCTGAGCCGCAGCCAAAGCGATGTGTTCGGCGTGGAGTTCCAGCTATCCAGACGTTTCGGCGAGAGCTTCATCGCCGACACAACGATCCCGATCCAGGACCGCAACAACACGTTCATCGAAGCGGGTTTGACGGACCGCCATTACTTCGGCGCGGCGCAATTCGACGGCACGCTTGCTTACCGCCAGGGCATTCACGGCTTTGGCGCAACGGGCGACCCCGACCCAGACCTGTATTCCTCCACAGGCGACGGCAGCCCTCGAAAGTATCCAACGTATCTCTACAGGATGCTCGTGCTGGACGGTAACCTCTCGGTGCCGTTCGCTGTTGCTAAACAAACATTCCGCTACGTGACGACGATTCACGCGCAGTTCACCAACGACACGTTGTTCTATCTGGACGATCTGACCATCGGCAGCCGATACACGGTGCGCGGCTTTGACGGTGAAACCATGCTCGCCGCCGAGCGAGGCTTTTACTGGCGCAACGAACTGCAGTGGCCCGTTTTGCAGACAGGACAGACGCTATACGCGGGGATCGACTACGGGCGCGTGTTCGGACCGAATACGGCGTCCCTGGCAGGGACGCAACTGGCGGGTGCCGTGATCGGCATCCGGGGCGGTCTGCCGTCGCGCTTTTTTGGACTCTCTTATGACCTGTTCATCGGTACACCGATTTTCAAACCCAGCGCGTTTCCGACCGCACGCGTAACGGTCGGGGTGCAGGCGACCGCGCAATTCTGAAGAAATGTGTCATGCCCAATCATCCCTGCAAGCGCCGTGGCCAGCTGCGAGACAGCAAACCGGCGCCGCAGCGCTGTTAGTCGCAGGGCGTGATTTGTCCACAGCCTTGCCAACAATTTCTGTGGATATCTTCTCAGCTAAAACAACTCATGCTGACCAGACATCAACGCCTGGAAGTCGCTTTGCAGAAGCGGCAAGATAGCATCGGCGATAGGCTGCAACTGCTTCGTCAAATAGTGATCGTAGTCAATCGCAGCCCGCAAGGTTTCAAGCGGTTCCGGTCCCGCGCTGGTCATCACATAGCTGATCCAGCCGCCACGTTGATACTGCAACGGCCGCCCACGCTCGCGGTTGAATTCATCGGCCATGCGAGCCGCACGCACATGCGGCGGCACGTTGCGCTCATAAGCATCCAGCGGCCGGCGAAGGCGTTTTCTATACACAAGCAGTTCGTCAAATTCGCCGCTTAGCGTACGACGCACATAGTCGCGTACATAATCCTGATACGGTTCACCCTTGAATATCCGCAAATAGAGTTCGCGCTGGAACTGCTGCGCGAGCGGCGTCCAGTCGCTGCGAACTGTTTCAAGTCCCTTGTAGACCACTTCTTCGCTACCATCAGGCAGCATGCTAAGACCTGCATAACGCTTCTTGCTGCCTTCTTCCGCGCCGCGAATGGTGGGCATGAAAAACCGCTTATAGTGCCGTTCGAGTTGCAACTCCAGCGCGCTCTCCAGACCGAAGCGTTCCCGCACATGATCCCGCCACCACGCATTCACATGCTCGACGAGCAGCCCGCCAATCCGCGCCGCTTCTTCCTCGGTGCGAGCGTGCTTCAGCCACACGAACGTTGAATCCGTATCGCCATAAATCACTTCATATCCTTCAGCTTCAATCAGCTCACGCGTCTTGCGCATGATTTCATGGCCGCGCATGGTGATCGACGACGCAAGGCGAGGGTCGAAGAAGCGGCATCCCGTTGAACCCAATACGCCATAAAACGCGTTCATGATGATCTTCAAAGCTTGCGAGAGCGGCTTGTTGTGCTCGCGCTTCGCTTCCTCGCGTCCTTTCCAGACCTGATCAACGATGGCCGGCAAACTGTGGCGCGTGCGTGAGAATCGCGCGCCGAGAAAACCCGGTATGGAGTGCTGATCATCAGGATGTTTTAATCCATCCACCAGCCCGACGGGATCAATCAGGAAGGTACGAATAATGGATGGATACAGGCTTTTATAGTCGAGCACCAGCACGGAATCATAAAGACCGGGGCGTGAATTCATCACGAATCCGCCGGGGCTTGCCGCGCCGGCGACATCGCCGAGATTCGGTGCGACGAAACCTTGTCGATGCATCCGCGGCATATACAAGTGCGTAAAAGCGGCCACCGATCCGCCGCTTCGATCAGCGGGCAGACCCGTGACCGTGGCGCGTTCGAGCAAAAACGGCAGCAGCTCCGTCTTCGCAAAGACCCGCGTCACCAGCTCGCAATCCTTCAGGTTGTAGCGCGCGAGAGCGGGCTTGTCCTCATCGAAGCGACGCTGGATTTCGTCCATCCGCTGGTACGGGTTATCGATGGCCTTACCTTCGCCGAGCACGGTCTGCGCGACATACTCGAGGCTGAATGAAGGGAAGCTCCATGTTGCCGACCTGAGCGCTTCAATGCCATCGATCAGCAATCGTCCCGCTGCACCCGCGAAGAAATGGTTTTGAGTGATCCCATGCTGACGCCATTCCATCACGCTCCCGCCGCGACCCAGCCGCAGCGGAATCTGGTAAAGCTGCGAGTGTTCCTGCAATACGCGCAGATCGAACTGAACCAGGTTCCAGCCGATGATCGCATCGGGATCATGCCGCTCAAGCCACTCGTTGAGTTTCTCCAGCAGGAGAGGGCGGCTTTCGCAGTATTCAAGCTTGAAGTCAATGCCGCTGCTATCGCCATTGGGTGGTCCCAGCATATAAACCTGACGCTCGCCGCAGCCTTCGAGCGCGATGGAATATAGCTCCGTCTTGGCACTGGTTTCTATGTCGAGCGACACCAGTTTCAATGTCGGCCGATAACCCGATGCGGGTTTCAACTCGCTGTTCAGAAGCGGCCCGTCATCATGAGACTGGCCGGTGAACAGGACGGGCGCCGTGATGAAGCGCTCCATCATGTAGCGGTCCGGCGGAAAGACATCGGCTTCGTACACGTCGACGCCGCCCTGCTTCAGACGCCTCTCCATCCCCGTCAATTGTCGATACTGCTTGCAGTACAGGCCCAAGACCGGTCGATGGCTGAAATCAACCAGATCCAGCGGGCGCAATTCCACCTGCTTCTCGCGCTGCAAAACGGTTTCGGCGCGCTCCCGTTGTTCGGCCGGAATGAACGCGACCGAATCCTGCGGGCGCAGCCGCAGGTGACGGGGACCGTCGTCCGTCGCCAGCCAGAAGTCGACCTCCGTTCCATCGGCGGTGTCCCGCCAATGGCGGGTCAGGATAAAACCTTGTTGATGCTCAGCCAGATACCCACCTTGAAAAATGTCCTTTCCAAGGATTTTAGTGGGTACGCGAGTTCCGTGTGAGGTCGTCTGTTTACGCAGCGCTGGCCGACCTCGTCCGCTCAGGCGGCCACCGCGCTGGCCTTCTCCACCGAGTACCGGTTAGCAGGCCGCGCAAGGCCCAGATTCGCGCGCAGCGTGCTGCCCTCATACTCCGTGCGAAACAGTCCGCGGCGGCGCAATTCCGGCAACACGAGTTCGATGAAATCCGTCAGGCTGCCCGGCAAAACCGCGGGCATGATGTTGTAGCCGTCGGCGCCATAGTTGACGAAGCGTTCTTCGAGTTGATCCGCGATCTGCCCGGGCGTGCCGGCCAGTTGCCAATGTCCGCGTGCGCCCGCCACGCGCAGATAAAGCTGTCGAATCGTCAGGTTTTCACGCCGTGCCAATTCAAGCGTAAGCAGCTGACGGCTCTTGCTCGCGTTCGTTTCCGGCAGCTCGGGAATCGGGCCATCGAGTGGATAACCTGACAAGTCAAAACCACCCGTCAGACCCGAGACCAGCGCTAGGCCCACCGCCGGATCAATCAGCGATTGCAGATGCTCGAACTTCTCGCGAGCCTCGCTTTCCGTGCGCCCGACAATGGGCATGACGCCCGGCATGATCTTCAGTTCATCCGGATGACGTCCATGCTGTTCGAGGCGGCTTTTGACATCGGCGTAAAAATCGATCGCGTCCTGAAGCGTTTGCTGCGCCGTGAAGATAACCTCGGCGGTACGGGCGGCCAGTGCGCGGCCCGCTTCCGATGAACCCGCTTGCACGACCACCGGCTGACCCTGCGGCGATCGCGCAACGTTCAATGGACCTTTGACCTGGAAAAATCGTCCCTTGTGATCGACGACATGACGCTTGGCGGGATCGAAGAAACGGCCTTGCTCTTTGTCGCGCAGGAATGCATCGTCCTCCCAACTATCCCAGAGATGGTCGACAACTTCCGCGAACTCGGTTGCCCGTTCATAGCGCTCGCCATGATCAAAATGCTTGTCGCGATTGAAGTTCTTCGCTTCGTGCTCGTTCGATGAAGTCACGAGGTTCCATCCCGCCCGGCCGCCGCTGATATGGTCGAGCGACGCGAACTTGCGGGCGATGTGATACGGCTCGTTGAAACTCGTCGATGCGGTCCCGACCAGACCGATGTTCTCAGTCAAGGCGGCTAGTGCCGACAGCAATGTAATGGGCTCGAACTGAGCGATATAGCTATGCGCCGTGCGGCTCAGGAAGTCGAGGTTATCGCCTCGTGTGCCTACGCCATCGGCGAGAAACAGAAGATCGAATTTCGCTGCTTGCGCCGCTTGAGCAAGCTGCACGTAGTGCCGGAAATTGACGCCGGCGTCCGCCTGGGCATCGGGGTGCCGCCACGCGGCAATGTGGTGTCCCGCGGGATAAAGAAAGGCGCCTAGGCGCAGTTGTCCGGTTCGCTTGGCCATGGTGTGTGGGGTCAGGTTGCTTCGTGAAGGGGGAAAGCGTCAGGCACTTTTGCGCCATAAGCGCTGGTTGTCGGGGCGCGCCAAACCAAGATGCTCGCGCAACGTCGTGCCTTCGTAGCTTGTGCGAAAGATGCCGCGCTGGCGAAGGATTGGAACCACGCCGTCGGCGAAGTCCTGCAAGCCACCCGGCAAGGTATCGGGCATGAGGTTGAAGCCATCGGCGGCACCCGCTTTGAACCAGCGTTCGATGTCGTCAGCGATCTGCTCGGGCGTTCCCACGATCACGCGATGTCCCCCGCCTCCGACAAGCGCCCGGATAAGCTGGCGCACGGTGTAGCCGTGCTGCCGCGCTTGTGCCAGCGTGGCGTGAAAGAACGTATGGTTGCCGTTGCCCTGGCCGGGCAAGCTCAGGTTGTCGGGCAGTTGTTCGTCCAGTTTGAGGCGATCCGGCGTGACGCCGAGGGTGCCGGCCAGCCGGGTGACGCTATAGCTCCACGGGATCAGGTCGACGAGTTCATCCCGTCGACGCAATGCTTCGGACTCCGTGGCGCCGATGATCGTCGTGAGTCCCGCCAGTACCTTCACGGCGTCAGGACCGCGTCCATACGCCGCCGCCCGCGCCTTCAGATCGCGCCCATAGGCTAGAGATTCGTCGAACGATTGTGAGGCCGAGAACACCGCCTCGGCATGGCGCGCCGCGAGCTCGCGGCCATCGCCGGACGCGCCGGCTTGCACCAGCACCGGATGTCCTTGCGGTGAACGCGGCACGTTCAACGGACCTTGCACGGAGAAATGCGTGCCTCGATGCTGGACGGGATGAACCCGGTCGGTATCGACGAATAGTCCGCTCGTTTTATCGCCGATGATCGCGCCGTCCTCCCAGCTATCCCAGAGCGCCTTCACGACGCTGGTGAATTCTGCGGCACGGGCGTAGCGCTCGGCATGATCGGGGACCGTATCGCGCCCGAAATTGCGCGCCGAGCCCAGGTCTGCAGTGGTCACCACGTTCCAGCCGGCACGCCCGCCGCTGACGTGGTCGAGCGTGGCGAAACGTCGCGCGATGTTGTACGGCTCGTTGTAACTCGTGGAGGCCGTGCCGATTACGCCGATATGCGATGTCGCCGCGGCGATGCTGGCAAGCAGGATGGTCGGCTCGAGCGCGGTGATCGGGCGAAAGTCGATCTGGTCGGCGATCGAGGCGTTGTCCGCGAGGAAAACAGCGTCGAAACCGGCCGCCTCTGCAATTTGCGCGACCCGCATGTAGTGACGAACGTCGATGAACGCCTGAGGGTCAGCATCGGCCAGCCGCCACGCGGACGGAACGAAACCCGAATGCAGGATATTGACGTTGAGGTGAAGTTGTCGTGGCGGAGTGTTGAGAGGTTGGGTCATCTTGCTCTAGCGCTTAATAACTGACATTAGTTAACTCTGGATTCTTGACCGGGCAGCCACGCAAAGCGACGAATAAATCCGCTGATCGATATATGTCAGAGCACTAAAGCAATCGAGAACGAGCCTTGAGAAACCCGGTAAGTGCATATGGTTAGCACCTATCGTTCGTTGTCGGCGGATTGACGCGGCACTTATCCTCATCGTTCGTACCTGTTCAAATTGTGGAGAAGTGAATGACGACGTCAGCACCGGCGGACGCTGCGCTTTACGCGCGTTTCGCGGAGATATTCGAGCACATCGGTAAAGGGACCATAGAACGTGAGCAGGGCCGTGAACTCGCTCGCGATGCTGTCCAGAGTTTGAAAGACAGCGGCTTTACTGCATTGAGAGTCCCGCGCGAATATGGCGGCAGCGGCGTTTCCTTGCCGCAGTATTTCCGTCTCCTGACGCGTCTGGGCGAAGCCGATTCGAACCTGCCGCAAATCATTCGCGCGCATACCGGTTTTATCGAACAGCAACTTGAAACTGGCGATGACGCAACGCGTGAGCGCTGGCTGGGCCGTATTGCGAAAGGCGAGACGATTGGCGCGGCTACGTCGGAGCGCACCGGCTCCACGCACAACAGCGTTACCCTTGCGCCGGATGCCGATGCCGGCTTTGTCCTGCTGAACGGCGAGAAGTATTACAGCACGGGTACGCTTTATTCGGAATGGATCAACGTGGCCGCGCACGATGCGCAGACCGATCTCCACGTGCTGGTCCGAAGCGATGCGCCGGGTGTAGCGCGCACCGACGACTGGGACGGGTTCGGCCAGCGTCTGACCGCTAGCGGTACAACGCGTTTTGACAACGTACGCGTGCCTGTCGATCAGATTTTGTCGCGCTACAAAGCCTCCGAACCGCGCCGCAATTCCCTGCTGACCGCGTTCTATCAGACCGTGCATCTGGCGACGCTCGCCGGCATTGCGCGCGCGGTATTGCGCGATGGTGTCGCGTTCGTTCAGGGCCGTACGCGCACGTTCGGCGTAGCGGGGCAGTCGAGCCCGCGCGACAATCCGCTGGTGCATCGCGTAGTGGGGCGCCTCGCGAGTCTGGCGTATTCGGCTGAAGCGCTGGTCGAGTCGGTCGCAGCGGCGCTTGAGCGGGTGCATCGAGCGCGTATTGCGGGCGTGGCGACGACGGAAGATTACATTGCCGTCGATATCCAGGCTTATCAGGCACAGCAAATCGTACTCGAGCAAGTGCTCGAAGCCGCCACGCTGCTATTCGAAGTGGGCGGAGCGTCGGCGACGAGCGAGGCGCGCCGGCTCGATCGCCACTGGCGCAATGCACGCGTGATTGCCTCGCATAATCCGGCGATCCAGCGTGAGGCAGCAGTCGGCAATTACCATTTGAATGGGACGGCGCCCGAGGAACGATTCAGTCTTTCTCATTCCGCTGCCGATACAGCCGCTGCCGCTTTTAAATCAAACGCGGTGCATGGAGGGAAATCGGCGGTACAGGACGATGCATTTGCCAGGACTGGCAGATAAGACAGAGCGAATGGAGATCGAGGCCGTCAGGCGTCGATTACCATTGACGCGTTACGTGTAATGACACGCACAAACTTACTACGGGGCGCGGCCATGGATGACCGCGCCCCGGCATCATCCGCGTGACGGATGAAAACCGGCCGCCGTGACGGCCGGATCAAACTTATGCCGGCACGATATTCGATGCCTGCTTGCCCTTGGGCCCTTGCTTTACCTCAAACGTTACCTTCTGATTTTCTTGAAGGCTTTTGAAGCCTTCTGCCTTGATTTCCGAAAAGTGTGCGAACAGATCTTCGCCGCCGTCATCGGGTGTGATGAAGCCGAAGCCTTTTGCATCGTTGAACCATTTGACCGTACCGGTTGCCATGAGCGTATCCAAAATTTAGAGCTAACGAGTGAGAATAAAACCAGAGCGCCGAGCCGCGTCGCATTGCATTGTTGTGACAAGACTTCTCTAAGTCCATGAGCGCGTCCGTAACAAAAATCGCTGCGGCGCTATGCGCTTTTGGAATTATGGCGAATCAATTGTACGCCGTGCCAATAATTATTGAAGATTTCCAAACCGGAAAAGCTGCATTGCATACAAGTTAGGAAATGCAGTCGCTCAACTGGGGGGCGCCAGCCCAAATAATGGGCGCTGGAAGCGCTATTTATTGCTTACGCAGTGTTTGTCTGGACATCGGGAATCTCCCAATTGGCCGGATGTGCGGTGCCGGATATGGCGGAAATGCACTTAAGGAATACGTAATCCCGTTCATTCAGCTGCGGGTAAATTGAGCGCGTTCGTCTGGAAGTAATTTTATCCGGCAGGAATTCGGCCGCAGCGCCACGCTCGGACGACTTTACCGAAACAGTGGGCCATATCAGTGTAATTACGTCTGCTTGCCGTAGCTAAAAAACGCAATTGCTCTGCGTTATCAAGCGGCTTGCGGATTCGTGAGCTTGGTCGGTTAGGGCATCTTGACGCCGGACCAGGGCATCGGCCACGATAGCTCACGTCAGCGAAGCCGGTCATGCTTATGCACCACGAAAACCCCGCTTCCAAACCATCTGCGGATAAGGGGTTGTTGTGAATCGCAAGGAAAAGACAAGTCTTACGGAAGCAAGGGAGCATTACGCCAGATCCATGGCAGCCGCGAGCAAGTCCGATGATCCGAGGCTCGAGCGCGTGTTCGAACTCGTGCCTCGTGAGGTATTCCTGCCGCCGGGTCCGTGGAAGCTTATGATCAACAACGAGTACGTCGAGACTCCCAGCGCCGACCCCGTCCATCTCTACCAGAATGCCCTGGTCGCGCTCGATGCATCCAAGGGAATCAATAACGGCGAGCCATTCCTTCACGCTGCATGGCTCGGCGCGGTTGCGCCGCAACGGGGCGACGTGGTGTGCCATGTCGGCGCGGGTTCCGGTTATTACACCGCGATCCTCTCCGTGCTCGCGCTCCCTGGCGGTCGGGTAGAGGCGTTCGAAATCGATCCGGATCTGGCCGAAAAGGCCCGCAAGAACTTGCGCGCATTCGAGTGCGTGACCGTGACGCAAGGCGACGCGACGAAGTTGCCTTTGCCGGCGTCGGACGTGATTTATGTGAATGCAGGCGTCTTGGCGCCGCCGATCGCCTGGCTTGCCGCGTTGCGTCCGCAAGGGCGTTTGATCTTCCCTTGGCGACCGTCAGATAACGTGGGACTAACCCTGCTGGTCACTCGGACCGACAGGGGTTTTGAGGCGAAACCGCTCATGAACTCGTGGTTCATCGCTTGCGTTGGCGGGGCAACGACTGCGGATTTGTTCGTGCCACCGCCCGATGTCCACGCGGCATGGTCCGTCAGGTCGGCGTGGCTGACGTCCGAGCGTCTACCGGATGAGACCGCAGTGGCGGCTTACCAGCATGTCTGGTTTTCTTCGGCGGCGTTAGGCTGATCCATGTAGGCATGTAGGCATGTAGGCATGAGCGCGGGTCAACGCGCCGATGTATACGCCAGCAAGCTGCCATCCTTGAGCACCCGTTCGAGATGCCGGGCGATGTCAGGAGCGCCGGTCATTTCGCCGAAGCTTCCGCGTGTCATCGGGCCGAAAGCCAGCAAGCCTGGCGACACGTCGCCCTCTGCATTCCTGAGCTGGCTGCGAAGATCGGTATCGAGTCCGATCCGCACCGCGTCCAGCCGAGCGAGCCCGTTCTCCAGGAGCGACTTCACGAGCGGATTCCGGTCGATATCGCGTGCGGGTCCCGTACAGAAAACAACCGCGTCGAATGAATGCTCTTGATGCGTGCCGCCTGGATATCGCAGCTTGGCGCTGAACCGCTCTGCCGTACGACTGATTCCCACGATACCCGCCGTAATAACGCTCATCTGACCGCGTTCAATCGCCCGCTCAATCGCCGTATGAATTTGCGGCGCGATGCGAAAGCGATGGACGTCCCAGAACGCCAGCAGCCGTTTCACGACGCGGCGTTGTTCGCGAGCGGGCAGCGCGTTCCAGATCCGCGGAAGATCGAAACGCAGGGCGTCGGCGGCGGGTTGCCAGCCGATGCGGGCCTCGTCGCGCGCGATCCTCTGCCTGAGCTTGCGCACGAGTTCACGGGCGCTGGCGGGTGGAGCGGCGTTATCGAGGAAATCGGCGGCATCGGAGAAAAGACCATGCGGCTGGGCGCGTAAACCCCGGCGGGAAATTGCGCTGATGCGTCCGGAATGCCCGCGCTCGATCAGCGTGACGGCCACGTCCGCCATCGTCAGGCCGGTGCCGACCAGCAGCACGGACGCGTCCTGCGGGATCGCTCGCAACGCGTCGGGCGCCCACGGATTGGAGACCAGCCTGGGATCGTGCGAAGCCTGCTCGTCGATGACCCCCGGCGGTTTTGAGGGCGTATGGCCAAAACACAGCGCAACGCGATGCGCGTCCAGACGCGAGCCATCGTCCAGCGTGACCGTATAACCTGATTCCGACTTGCGCACGCCCGTGGCGGTTGCTCGCCGATGCGTCACGCGCACATGCGAGGCGGCCTCGGCCACGACATCGGCCAGGGTCGCGGCGACGTACTCGCCGTATCGTGCGCGCGATACGTAGTAGCTGCCTTGGCCGTCGCTGCTGCCGGCGTCGATTGCGTCGTGCGCCTGGAGCCAGCGCGTGGCATGCGTGGAGTCGCCCGCGAACAGGCTCATCCGGTCTGTTGGTACGTTGATCCGATGCAGCGGCTCAGACGTTCCATAGGCGATGCCCCGGCCGAGTTCCGCCGACGGTTCCACAATAGTGAAGTCGAGATCGACGTCAGCGGGGCAGGCACGAATGGCGTGAATGATGAATGCGATGCCGGTGAAGCCGCCACCGATCACGACGATGTTCAACGGGGTATGTCCGGATGTGTTCAAGAGCGTGCTCATGATGCTGGAGCGTCGAGGATACCTCAGTCAGTAAGCGCGGTGGATGGCGCGTAAAGCTGGAAATTCTCTAAGCATGTGAGGATTGGTGCGATTGAAACCGAGGGCTAAGCGATCCGCTACAAGGCTCGTGACGGCCCAAAAAGACGTTGCCGGCTTGTATCGGATGGCTAATCATTGGCAGGGAGCACACAGCCCGGTTCACTGGCAGCATGAATGACCGACAACACCGTATGGTCAGTTTTACTCCACGCCAGTCCGTCGGAACGATGCGCCCGTATGTTCATCCGGCAGCTTCGCGCCGCGATTGAACAACTTCTCGCGCAGGGTGCCATCGGCGTAAGCGGTCTTGTACACACCGCGTGCCTGCAGCTCGGGAATCACGAGGTCGATAAAGTCCTCGTAACTTTCAGGCGTCACGGTACGCGTCAGATTAAAACCGTCGACGCCGGCTTCGTCCATCCACGATTCCAGCGCATCAGCCACCTGAACCGGATCGCCGACGATAGTCGTGAACCGCCCGCCGAGTTTCAATTGATCGAGCAGGCGCCGCACGGTCCAGCCGGACTGTCCGTCCGTCACGCGTTGCACCGACGACTCTATGCCGCGGCTCTTGTGACCGCCCGGCGGCGCGAGTTCGTCATCCAGATCGAACTTCGAATAATCGATACCGCTGCCCGCCGCAAAATGCGCCAATCCCGCTTCGGCGCTTGCATAGCTTGCGTACTCGGCGAACTTTTCCTCGGCTTCAGCCGTGGTGCGCCCCACCACCACCGTGACGCCCATGAAGACCTTGAGACTTGCCGGGTCGCGGCCGGCCTCGGCCGCTTGCTTGCGTAATGCATCGACGAGTTTGCGCGTACTTTCCTTGCTCTGACTCGATACGAACACGCACTCGGCATGACGAATCGCAAACGCCTGCCCGCGTCCCGATGAACCCGCCTGGAACAGCACGGGCGTGCGTTGCGGCGAAGGCTCGGACAAGTGATAACCCTCTACGTCGTAGTAGCGGCCGTGATGCTGGACCTTATGGATCTTTTCCGGATTGGCGAACACGCGCGTGCTGCGATCGCGCACGACGGCGTCGTCTTCCCAACTGCCTTCCCAAAGCTTGTACGTGACATCGAGATATTCATCGGCGCGGTCGTAGCGTTCGTCGTGGGCAATCTGCTCGGTGAGACCCATCGCGCGCGCGGCGCTGTCGAGATAACCGGTCACGATGTTCCAGCCGATCCGTCCCTCTGTCAGGTGATCGAGCGTGGAAAAGCGTCGTGCCAGAAGATAGGGGGCTTCGTAAGTGAGGTTCACCGTGACGCCGAAACCAAGATGCTGTGTGACGGCTGCCATGGCGGAAACCAGCATCAGGGGATCGTTGACGGGTAACTGTATGGATTCCTTCAGCGTCAGGTCGACCGACGCCTGATAAACGTCATACGCCCCCACGATATCCGCAATAAAAAGTCCGTCGAACAGTCCGCGTTCAAGCAATTTTGCGAGATCCGTCCAGTATGAAAGCTTTCGGTAATCTTGCGACTGGTCGCGCGGATGCGTCCACAAACCATGGTTGATATGGCCAACACAGTTCATGTTGAACGCGTTCAGGAGGATCTTTTTCTTGCTCATGGGAGTGGCACGCGAAGGGTGGGGCGAGAGAAGGAAAGCGAACGAAGACCACAAAACCGCTTATATGAAGCGGTTTTAGCAGCGTTTCGCCGATAAAGGCAGCGGGAATGGTTGCATGGCTTGGGTGCCTTGCAAACTATTGAATCGGCATTTGCATTCCATATGGAGTCTCGAAGAGCGGTATCTCTGGCGTTGAAGAGGATAAACCGGGAGCAAACCCGAAACAAACCCGCGGTCTATTCGCAAGAAAACGGATTTGCCTCTAACGGGCGCGTCCGGTAAGGTGACGCTTCCACCATGCACTCGCATGGGCAGTGCGTTGTACCCATCTTTGAGAAAACAGAAATGAACAAGCAAGAACTCGTTGACGCCGTGGCGTCCGCCACTGGTACGAGCAAGGCAGCAGCTGCTGAAGCTATCGATGCATTCATCTCGACCGTCACGCAAGCCGTTGTTAGCGGCGACAGCGTTCAGTTCGTCGGTTTCGGCACGTTCAGCACCGGCGCACGCGCTGCGCGCACGGGCCGCAATCCCAAGACTGGCGACACCATCCAGATCGCAGCCGCAAAGACGGTCAAGTTTACCGCTGGCAAAGCGTTCAAAGACCTCGTCAATCAGTAAGATTGACGAACGCGTCCTTGCCGGGTTTGCGTGGGTTTGCGGACAAGGACGCAATCGAGCGGCGCTTATTTTCTTCTGATCTTTTTCCAGTCGTTATCAGAAGAATGCGCCGCGTCGAACCCGCTCAGGAAACGCGCATGCTGCCAAGCACGCCGCGCGCCGCCAGGTTGCGATAGAGCGCACGTACCCCGAACGTCCATGGCGTAATTTCCGTCGATAACCGCACGGTGTTGACGATCGCGCCCAGCGATGGCGTCGAGATAGTCACCACGTCGCCCAGATGATGCGTGAAGCCGCCACCCGGTGTGTCGCGATCCTTGATCGGCGAAAACATGGTGCCGAGAAACAACATGAAACCGTCCGGATACTGATGGTGCGCGCCATGCGTCTGCGCAACCAGGTCCGCCGGATCGCGGCTGATCTCGCGCATGTGGCTGACGCCGTCCAGCACAAAACCATCGTCCGCGCCTTCAATGCGCAGCGACACGCTCGCCTCGCGCACGGCGTCGAGCGTGAACGTGCCGTCGAACAGCCGCACGAACGGCCCGATCGAGCATGAACCGTTGTTGTCCTTCGCCTTGCCGAGCAGCAAAGCGGAGCGGCCTTCGATGTCGCGCAGGTTCACGTCGTTGCCGAGCGTTGCGCCCACTATTTCGCCCGCGCTGTTTACCGCCAGCACGATTTCCGGCTCGGGGTTGTTCCACTTCGATGTCGGATACAAACCCACGTCCGCACCGAATCCAACCGAGGACATAGGTTGTGATTTCGAAAATACTTCGGCATCCGGACCAATTCCAACTTCCATGTATTGCGACCACGCACCGCGGCGCTCGAGTTCAGCCTTCAATTTTGCCGCCGCTTCGGAACCGGGTTTTATCTTCGACAGATCCGCACCGATCAACTCGTTGATCATCGCGCGGGTTTCCTGCGCCTTGCTTGCGTCGCCGCCCGCGTGTTCCTCGATCACACGTTCGAGCAGGCTTACCGCGAACGTCACGCCGCACGCCTTGATCGCCTGCACATCGCACGGCGCCAGCAAATGCACTGCGCCGGGGGACGAATCGAGCGACGCGTTTATCAGCGCATCGACTGAGCCAAGTGACTCCCCTGGAGCGTGGCGCGCGATCTCCACGGCATCGTCGCGATCGAAAAGATCGGCGGTGGTGGCGACTGTCGAAGTGATGTCGACGACTTCGCCGCGCCGCACGACGATCACCGAGGGTCCGTTGACAGGCGCAGGCCGCCAGACGCGGCCGACCAGCAGCGCGTCGTCAAGGTCGGAGGGGAGGTAAGCGTAAGGCATGTTGTGTGTCTCCAGAGATGTCTGAACGGCAGGCGTACGCGTGCCCTAGTGGTTGTGCCGCGATTCGCCGCGCGTCTCGACAATGTTCAGGTAAAGCGTGGCCGGTTCGAGGCATGCGCCGCTGCCTTGCTGTCCGACCATGCTCCGGTAGATCTCTTCCCATGGCGTCATGTTCTTCAGCACGGGCGGCTTCCATGCGGCGCGGCGTTGGGCAAGTTCAGCGTCGGGGATCATCAGGTCGACCTTGCGCGTCTTCAGGTCGATACGGATCTTGTCGCCCGATACCAGCAATGCAAGGCCGCCGCCAACGGCCGCTTCCGGTGACACGTTGAGAATGGACGGACTCGCCGACGTTCCGCTCTGACGGCCATCGCCAAGCGTCGGCAGGGTATCGATACCCCGTTTGAGCAACGCAGCCGGCGGCTGCATGTTCACCACTTCCGCGCCACCTGGGAACCCGACCGGACCACAGTTGCGGATTACGAGAATCGAGCGCTCATCGACGCCGGTTTCCGGGTCTTCAATGCGCGCGTGATAGTCCTCCGGGCCTTCGAACACGACGACCTTGCCCTCGAACACGTCGGGATGGTCCGGGTCGGCGAGGAAGCGCTTGCGGAACGCCTCGTCGATTACGCTGACCTTCATGACGGCGCTATCGAAGAGGTTGCCCGACAGCACGACATATCCGGCCGACTCTTTCAACGGATTCCCATACGCGCGAATCACTTCGCGATCGGGCGTGGGAACAGTGGCCAAGTCCTCGCCCAGCGTACGGCCCGTGACCGTGCGTACGTCTGCGTTCAGGCGGCCCGCACCGAGCAGTTCCTTCATCACAGCCGGCACGCCGCCTGCCCGGTGAAATGCCTCGCCAAGGAAACGTCCGGCGGGCTGGCAGTCAACCAGCAACGGGACTTCGGGACCAAGACGCTGCCAGTCTTCTAGCGTGTGATCGACACCCATGTGACGCGCGATCGCGATCATGTGAATCGGGCAATTCGATGAGGCACCGAGCGCGGCCGCGGCGACCACGGCGTTCTCGAATGCGCCTTGGGTCATGATGTCCGACGGACGCAGATTCTCCGCCACCATGCCGACGATACGCTTGCCGGTCGCATACGCCATCCACCCACGTTCGCGATGCGGCCCGGGAATCGCTGCGCAACCGGGTAGCGACATGCCGAGCGCTTCAGCAAGCGAGTTCATGGAGAGCGCTGTGCCCATGGTGTTGCAATGCCCGACCGAGGGCGCTGAAGAAGCCACCATGTCCATGAAACCGGGGTAGTCGATCTCGCCGGCAGAGAGGCGTTTGCGCGCGTCCCAGATGACCGTGCCGGAGCCCGCAAGCTTGCCGTGATACCAGCCGTCGAGCATGGGTCCGCCCGACAGCACGATGGCGGGAATGTTGACCGTCGCGGCTGCCATCAGGCACGCGGGCGTGGTCTTGTCGCAGCCGGTGGTGAGGACGACGCCGTCGATCGGATAGCCGTGCAGGATTTCAACGAGACCGAGATACGCGAGGTTGCGATCGAGCGCAGCGGTAGGGCGCTTGCCGGTTTCCTGGATCGGGTGAACGGGGAATTCAAGCGGAATGCCTCCGGCGTCGCGGATGCCGTCGCGTACGCGGGTCGCAAGCTCAAGATGATGCCGGTTGCAGGGCGCGAGATCCGAACCCGTTTGCGCGATGCCGATGATCGGCTTGCCTGACTGCAGCTCTTCGCGCGTGATGCCGTAATTCATGTAGCGCTCGAGATAGAGCGCGGTCATGCCGGGATTGGAGGGATCGTCGAACCAGCGGCGGCTGCGCAGACGCGGTGTTGCGGTGTCGTCGGTGGTGTGGGTGGTTTGAGTGTGGGTGGGATTCGATGAGGTCATAAGCGTCAATGTCTCAGGTTATTTTTTGGGGACGGCTGGGCGGCTTAGCGCGTGTCAGTGTCTGGTATTGCGCGAATTGCGTGTATTGGGTAAGCAGTTGGATAAGCAGTTGGATAAGCAGCTTTTCGATTGTCTCGAACGACGTCGGCTATTGCCGTACGGGTTTCTACCACCGCCTTGAATATGTGCGTTTGCAGCATGGCGCTGGATCATTTGAGAATACATCGAGTGTCGCATTGCTGAGGCGGTGTTCGCTTGCGCATGGTCACTCCTCATGCTAAATTGATTCTCAGTTGTTACCGGTAACAGTATCAAACGCATACCGGTATGTCCAGAATAAAAGAGACGCGAAGAGCGAGTACCGCCGACGTCAGATTGGACGCAGATGCATAAAAAGGCGCAAGCCCAATAATCAGGAGACAGAAGTGAATTCTCATCCGTCAACGCTCGCAGGCGATCCGGTACCGTCGGGCAACGAACACGCCGATACCGCAACGCCACCCGTCTCAGCACGCCAGTTGCAACGCGCAACGCTCACCGGTGCGGTGGGCAGTGCGCTCGAATACTACGACTTTGCAATCTACGGTCTCGCGTCCGCGCTCGTCTTCGGTCATATCTTTTTCCCATCGCTTGGCGCGACTGCGGGTTTGATGGCGAGCTTCGCTACTTATGGCGCGGGGTTTCTCGCGCGCCCTTTCGGGGGCTTGTTTTTCGGATCAATCGGTGACCGGAAAGGGCGCAAGTTCGTGCTGCTCGTGACTATTGCGATCATGGGTGCATCGACGACGCTGATCGGCTGCTTGCCGGCCGGGTCATGGGGCGCGGTGCTGCTCGTCGTGTTGCGGCTTGCACAAGGTTTTGGCGCCGGTGCCGAGCAAGCCGGTGCATCCACGCTGATGGCTGAAGTTTCGCCGATCAAGCGGCGAGGCTTCTTCGCGGCGTTGCCGTTCGTCGGCGTGTTCGCCGGGTTGGCGCTTGCGACGTTCACGTTCAGCACCATGCAAAAACTGCTTGGCGAAGAAGCGATGCTTTCGTGGGGATGGCGTGTGCCGTTTCTCGGTAGCGTCGTATTGATCGGCGTTGCAATCTGGATTCGTCTGCGCTTGCGTGAAAGCCCGGTGTTCGCGAAGCTGGAAGCTTCGCGGGAAGTGATTCGTTCTCCGATGAAAACCGTCATTGCCACCGCGCGCCGGCCTTTGCTTGCCGCCACGCTGATGCGCTTTGCCGAGCAGGGCGGTTCGACCATCTACAACACGATCGTGATTGCGTTCCTCGGCGGTTTTGTCGCCACGAAAATCGGCGTGCCGCGCGGTCAGTTGGCCGCGATCGGTACGACCGGGGCGTTGATTGCGAGCATCGTGAGTATTGTCACCACGCCGATGTTTGGTGCGCTGTCAGACCGCATCGGACGCCTCACGGTTTATCGCGGCGGTGCGATTTTCCTGCTGCTCTGGTCGGTGCCTTCGTGGTGGATGATCAGTACGGGCGATCCGGTCTGGGTCACCGTCTCGATGGTAGGTGGTCTGGCGTTCGGGGCGAACAGCATGCTCGGCGCGCAGTGTGCGCACTTCACCGAGCTCTTCGGCAATCGTTATCGCTATTCAGGCGTGGCGCTTGCGCGCGAACTGGGCGCGGTTTTATCGGGTGGCATTGCGCCTTTGCTTGGTGTCTATCTGATCGGTTTGTCGGGCGGCGCGTTCTGGGTGATGGGCGTCTACATGGCGGTTCTCTGTGTATTGACGCTGGTTGGCACGTTCCTCTCTACCGAGACACGTGAGCGTGATCTGACCTTGCTCAACGACGCCGTGGGCAAGGGCAGCTAGAGCATTCGAGCCACTCTCGCGGTGCAGTCCGCGCCGGCTCGCGCTGTATCATGCGAGCGTTATTCAACGAGACCAGGCGAGTCAATGTCAGAGTTTATGCCGACGATGGCGGACGTCGCGCGCGAGGCCGGCGTGTCGAAAATGACCGTGTCACGCGTGCTCGCCGACCGCGATGTATCCGTCGCCATGCGCGAGCGCGTGCTCGCGGTGATCGAGCAACTGGGGTATGTGCCGGATGCATCGGCGGGGACGCTGTCGTCCGGGCGTTCGCCGTTCATCGTGGCGCTGGTGCCGTCCATGTCAAGTTCGAATTTCGCGGACACCGTCCATAGCCTGAACGCGGCAGTGACGGCGCAAGGTCTGCAACTCCTGCTCGGCGATACCGACTACGACCCGAAACAGGAAGAGCAGCTTCTGCGCGTGATGCTCGCGCATCGGCCGGAAGGCGTGATGCTGACCGGGTCGTTTCACACCGTCGCTACGCGAGCGATGCTCAAGCGTTCGAAGGTTCCGGTCGTCGAAACGTGGGACGTACCACGCACGCCGATCCAGCAGGCGGTGGGATTTTCGAATATCGATGCCGCATGCGAAATGATGCGGCATCTTCATGAACGCGGGTATCGGCGGATCGGATTTATTGGCGGCGCGACCCGGCTCGACCGTCGCGGCCTGGATCGGCAGACGGGTTATCGAAAGGGCTTGAAGTTGTTCGGACTGGGCGAGCCGCGAGTGATTCAGCATGGTGCTTCACCCGTGACCTTGAGTCATGGCGGCGAGGCGTTTTCGCGCTTGATCGAGGCATGGCCCGATACCGACGCCGTGATGTGCGTGAGCGATATGTCGGCGTTCGGCGCGCTGATGGAATGTCATCGGCGCGGGATTCCTGTGCCCAAGAAAATGGCGGTCGCCGGGTTCGGGGATTTCGAAGTGTCGCGGTATTGCTATCCGAGCATTTCGACGGTGGCAGTCGATCCGCATGCGATCGGGCGGATGGCCGGCGAGATGTTATTGGCCGCGGCCGCTGCGCGCAAGAACGGATTGGGAGGGCTCTCGGAGAAGCGGCGCGTAGCATTTCAATTGGTTGTGAGGGAGAGCACCTGAGCACGGATTTGTTCAGATGGAAGTACGGCACGCCCGGTGTTTTCATCCCTCCATACTGCAGACTCTTTCAAGGTAGCGTTACGAGCTCCTGATACCCTGGAGACATCCTGATTCGAGTGTTACTCTCGCTGAATCAAAGGCTCACTGCTTTGACCAGTTGAAGAGGAGTGGTAAATGAAAAGTAATCTTCATACCACACAGAACAAGCGATTGGGCCTTCTTCGAGAAGCGGAGTGGGCGTGTTTGGAAACGCACCGGGTGCCGGTTTACACCCGTTTAGGCCGCGATCGAATACGCAAGCTTCGAACACTTCTGTCTGTGCTTTTATCGTGCTGGCTGAGCATCGCTTTCCCGGCGCAAGAGCCTGAGTCCGCCCAGGCCTCGCAGGCGAGTGCGAAGGCAACCCACCGTACCGGACTTGACCGTTCCGGCAGAACACGCAAGGGCAAGGCCTCGTACTACGGCCAGAAGTTCTATTCAAAAAAGATGGCTGACGGTACGCCCATGAATCCGCAGTCCAATGTCGCCGCGAGCAAGACTCTGCCGCTTGGCACCAAAGCCCAGGTCACGAATCTGGAAAACGGCAAAACCGATACGGTTGAAATCAGGGATAGGGGCCCCTACGTGAAGAACCGCATTGTCGACGTATCGCCCAAGACCGCCGATAAACTCGGTCTGAAAGAAAATGGCACCGCCCCCGTCGAAGTCAAACCGATCGAAGTTCCGCAGCCCGACGGTAGCGTGAAGCCCGGCACGGGCGCAGCGGATAGCCAGTCTCACTGAGTTGGTGAACCTGCTTCATAGGAGGATGGTCACCCCGGTATTGGGGCATTGGCGTGGCGGTATCCGGTAGGCCACGCTATTCACGCGTCCAAAGTTTTCATATAACATGCAAACCCGATAACTTGAAAATGCTCAGCTGAAGCCCGGACCCCTCGTGACAAAAGCGCTAACCCTTACCCAGCAAGTCGCTCAGCAAATGACTGGGGATATTCGAAATGGGGTTTACCCGGTCGGCACCAAGCTTCCGTCCGGCAAGGATTTGGCCGCGCGCTTCGGCGTCAGCCAGTCGGTGATCCGTGAGGTCACGGAGCGCCTGCGCTCGAATGGCCTGATCGACAGCCGTCAGGGCGCGGGTTGTACGGTGAAGGCGCGCACGGAAACCGGCGGTTTTCGCGTCCCCCACGCGGTCGGCGCGGATCGGGCGGACCTTGCGGATGTCTACGAGTTGCGGCTCGATCTGGAGAGCGCTGCAGCAGCGCTGGCGGCTGTGCGCCGGACTGAAGCCGACATCGATGCACTGGCGGCCATTCTCAAATCGCTCGCCGATAACCTCTACACGCCGGACCACGCGGTTGAGCTGGACATTGCTTTCCATGTAGCGATCGCCGATGCCACGCACAACCGCTACTACGTCGATCTGCTCCAGTACCTCAATCTGCAGATCCGCCAGGCGGTGCAGACGGCACGCACCCATTCGCTGGCGCGTCAGCGCCTGCCTGACGAAGTGCATCGTGAACACGTCCGCGTATTCGAAGCGATTTGTGCCGGCGATCCGGTAGCTGCGCGTAGTGCCGCGACCGCGCATCTGCAGAACGCCGCCGTCCGCCTGAACCTCGCGATTCCCGGCCGCGACGCGCTCAATAGCGTCGCATCCCTAAGCATATTGACGAACGAATAAATGACCGACACCTCTTTCCCTCAACGACTGATCGACAAGCTTGGACCCGACGCTGTCATCACGGCTCCCGACGACATCGCGCCGTGGCTGTCGGACTGGCGCGGCATGTACGCCGGCCACGCTCAAGCGGTCGTGCGCCCGTCGAGCACCGAAGACGTTGCAGCAGCTCTCACGCTCTGCTCGGAGGCGCGCGTGCCGGTTGTACCGCGCGGGGGCAACACGGGCTTGTGCGGCGGCGCCACGCCCGACGCCAGCCCCGCGAACGTGATCCTGAGCCTTGACCGGATGCACGCCGTTCGCAGTATCGATACGATCGGCAACACGATGGTCGCCGAAGCCGGTTGCATCCTTGGCAACCTGCGGCGAGTCGCGGCCGATGAACACCGCCTGCTGCCGCTCAGCCTTGCCGCTGAAGATTCGTGCCAGTTGGGCGGCAATTTGTCGACGAATGCGGGCGGCGTGAATGTCGTGCGCTATGGCATGACGCGGGAACTGGTGCTCGGGGTGGAAGCGGTCTTGCCGAACGGCGAGATTTTTCACGGCCTGCGCACCCTGCGCAAGGACAACACCGGTTACGACCTGAAGCAATTGCTGATCGGCGCGGAAGGGACATTGGGCATTATCACGGCGGCGGCATTGCGGCTTTATCCGCGCAACGACGTGCGGGTGGTCGTGCTGGCGGCCGTGTACTCGTCGCAACAGGCACTCGATCTTTTCGAACTCCTGTTCGAACGCGGTGGCCCACGCATGCAGGCGTTCGAATTTTTTACGGCCGAATGCCTGGACATGGTGCTTGAACAAGTCGATGGCATGCGTGCGCCCTTCACCGAACGTCATCCGGCTTACGTGCTGATTGAACTCGCCGATACCGTTGATGAAGCCGCGTTGCGCGAGCTCGTGGAGACGGTGATTGGCGAGGCGCTTGAACGTGAGTTATGCGTGGATGCTGCGGTATCCGAATCAATTGCGCAAGTGAACAGCATGTGGCGGCTGCGTGAGGAAATCTCCGAGGCGCAGCGTGCCGATGGTCCGCATGTGAAGCATGACGTCTCGCTACCGATAGCATCCATACCCGCGTTTCTTGCCTCGGCGGGCGAGCGCATCGATAAACATCACGCGGGTGTACGCCTGATCGTGTTCGGCCATTTCGGCGACGGCAATCTTCACTACAATCTCTCACGTCCGGTGGGTGAGCCGCGCGATTTCTTCAAGCTTCACGGAGACGGATTGACGGCGGAAGTGTTGGACGAAGTGGCACGCTACGGAGGCAGCATCAGCGCCGAACATGGTATTGGCCAACTCAAGCGCGAGTATTTCAGCCGCTATAAAGATCCGCTGGAAATCCGGCTTATGCGCGAGATTCGCAAGGTCTTCGATCCGCACGGCATCATGAATCCGGGCAAGATCTTCTGATAAGGCACGGGCGCCCGGTATCCACGCGAGCGCCCGCCGAAAAGCATTACTTGCCTGGCGCTGACCTGAGCGCTCCTACAACGCCTGCGTACCCTTAGCGCGCCGGCCCGTTGCCGGCCAGGTTGGCATTCAACTGTCCGGCGAGCCCATACAGCACGCTAAGAAACGGCACTGCAATTCCAGCCTTCTCCGCCAGTTCATGAGGCGCGCCCAAAATAGCTTCAATCTCCAGCTGACGGCCCGCTTCCACGTCCTGAAGCATCGACGTCTTGAACGCACCCAGCTTGCGCGTTTGGGCGTTGCGTGCCTGGGTCGTTATGTTCAGCTCGATCCCGATCTCTTCCCCAATCCGCCGCGCCTCTTCCATGATCGAGACGACAAGCTGCGCCGTCAACGGGTCGTCGAGAATCACGTCGGCGGTCGAACGGGTGAGGGCGCTGATCGGGTTCATCGTCATATTGCCCCACAGCTTCGCCCAGATATCGCTGCGAATCTCGCTAGATGTGGATACGTCGAATTGAGCAAGCCGCAGTAGTTCAATGGCGTGCGCTGCTTGATCCGTGACGCCCGTCGAGGCGGGTCCGACAATCAACTGGTTGCCATTGCCCTTTTTAACCACGCCAGGCGCGGCTATTGAAGACGAAAGATGCACGACGCAACCGGAAACTTGCGATGGCGGCAACGCAGCCGACACGACGCCCGCCGGATCCACCGATTCGAGCCGTTGCCCTTCAAGCGGACCGCCAAACGCGTTGAGGAACCACCAAGGCACCCCGTTCATGACCGAGACAATATGCGTGCCGTCGTTCACCAGTGGCGCCAGTGATTGTGCGGCCTGTATCAGCGCCGGTCCCTTCAGGCAGATGAACAACAGGTCCTGCGCGCCGAGCGTGCCAGGCTGGTCAGTCGCGTTGACAGTGACCACATACTGGTCGTCGCCCTCGATGACAGTCAAGCCATTGCGCTGTATGGCGTCAAGATGCGGTCCGCGCACCAGGAGGTTCACTGCAACGCCGGTGCGCGCCAGCCGTGCGGCCACGATACCGCCAATGGCGCCTCCGCCGACCACGGTAATTTTGATGGCTCGTTGATTCAAATTTTTCCCCTGACGAAGCGTCGATGCGATCGACACTTCGAATAAGTGCGTGGACCGTCATACCCTCGAACGGATGATACGCAACCATGTTGTGCAATTTGGGCAGGGTAGACGCTGGTGTACGGCAAACCGCCCTGCATGCAAGCTACCGGAAGCCCGGCGTTTGCATGAGTATGCATGACGCAATGTGCGTCTTCCACCGATTGATGATTTGCCGGCGCATCTTGAATGAGCAGCGTGATTTACGCGCCGGGATTGGTTTAGCCATGCATTGCGCTTGTCATTTAAACGCACCGTTTCGGGCTGCGCACTACTAAACCTGGCGAACAGATGGCGGGGCGTACGCTATTGCGGAAAAGCCGGTTTTCTGTGGCATTCCCAAGCTTTTAAAACCGCGTGACGGAAGCCCGTTTTAGGGATTGGAAGGTCGCTCGAACGGGCGCTTAGAAGCCCACCATCCACACTGCGGACTGCTTGCCGTTGCGAACGGTGTAGTGCAGTGCGGAGGCGGGAAGAGAGGGATCGAGCGTCGTGAGCGCGATGTCGTAGGGCTGACCATGCAAGCACGATACGCTGGGCTTCGAAACGTCAGCGAGGTCGGGCGCCGACTGGATCATGCAGCTTTCCTGCACGACCAGACTGACCGACAGTGTGGCCAGCTCAGTAGGCGAGACGTCCGATGCAAACACGCCCAGCACGATTGCCGCGAGTGTTAGCGTTCTGTTTTTTCGCAGCATATGAAAGTGAAATGATGATGCTATAGGGGCGTAAATGTCCGGTTTGCAGCACGCCGAACGCGGTTCGGATGTACTCCCCGAAAGTCTTCTCTATGCTATCGGCATGCGGGCGGGAGACTTTAGCGTCATTACGCAGACTAAGCCTTCCGAGCGGCCATGGCGATTGTTTGTCCCGTTGGTTTCAGGCGGCTCATCAGGCGGCTAAACCAGACGCATCTCTTGTTCCCGAATCGGTAACACGCAGACGCCAGGCATCGAAAGACCATGGTTTTATCGGCTCAGCTATAGTCGCGGCTTGACTACCCGTCAACCTATCGACCCGACGCCGGAGTTCCATGAGTCTGTCACTCAGAAGCGTTCGCTATTTCATCGCTGTCGCTGAAGCCGAATCGGTGACGGGCGCGACCCAGTCGCTCAACATCTCGCAATCGGTCATCACCGACGCCATCAAGGGTCTTGAAACCGAAGTCGGCGCGCAGCTCTTCGTACGCCACGCCCGCGGCATGGTCCTCACGCATGCGGGGCACCAGTTCCTGCGTCACGCGCATCAGATCCTCGCTGCGGTGCGCAATGCTCAGCAGGCGATGTCGTCGCGGCCCGACACCATGACCGGGCGGTTGAACATTGGCGTCACGACCATGATGACGGGCTACTTCCTGCCGTATCTGCTCGATCATTTTCGCCGCGTGTTTCCGAAGGTGGAGGTCAACGTGATCGAGGATCAGCGCGACTACATCGAACATCTGCTGGTGAATGGTGAACTCGACGTGGCCGTGCTGATCGTATCGAACATAGAGAACACGCAGGCGATTGAAACCGAGTCGCTGATCACGGCCGCTTGGCGTTTGTGGCTGCCGGCAAACCATGCGTTGCGCGGGCTTGGCAGCATCTCCCTGCGTGAGATTGCCGACGAGGCAATGATCATGCTCAAGGTCGATGAACTCGAGGACAACACCAATACTTACTGGCGTGCATCCGGGTTCAAGCCGAACGTGGTGATGCGCACGGCCTCGGTGGAGGCGGTGCGTAGTCTTGTTGCAACCGGCGCGGGTCTCGCGATTCTGCCCGATGTGCTTTACCGCCCGTGGTCGCTCGATGGTGACCGGCTCGAGGTGCGCAACATCATGGAAGAAATGCCGAAGATCGATATTGGCGTTGCATGGCGTCGCGGACTCACGCAGTCGGAGACGGCCCAGAATTTCCTGGTCGTCGCGCGTGAACATACGCGTGGACACGCGAAAATTTCTATCTAAATTTCCGATATCGCACTTGTCACGTTCTGTTTTGCAGAAAGCTGAGGGGATTTCCAAAAGAGGCACCCTTGCGCGGTCATATGGGCGTCACAGAGCGTACGTGCGGCTTTCGCGGTGAGATGGAAGCCCGGATTCACGTTATGACCTTTGCAGCCTGCTTATTTGGTTTCCGCCTTAGCTGTGTCAGTACAGCGTAAATCCGCGTAAATACGTCTCCCGTTCGGATTTATCGATAGCTCCTATCTGTGATGCTGGCTGGCGGCCAAAAAAATCGCAACCCTAAAATCGCTGCATGCCTCGACGCTTGGCGCCAAGCGTAATCAGGAACGCAGCGCCGGATGCCTCGCATTCTTCTTCCAACAAGAGAGAGCCAGACCTATGGAACAGACCCTGCAAACCAGCCTTCTGATCGGTGGCGAATTTGTACCCGGGGCCGGGAATGTAGAGGATGTCCTGAACCCCGCGACGGGCGACGTCATCGCACGGATTGCCGAGGCATCGCTGGATCAGGTTCAGGCGGCCGTTGCGGCTGCGAGCCGCGCGTTTCCCGCGTGGGCGAAGACCGTGCCGAAGGATCGCGCGAACCTGCTGCTCAAACTCGCCGATGCGATCGAGGCGCGGGCAACCGAGTTCGCGCGGCTCGAGTCGCTCAATTGCGGCAAGCCGTATCTCGGCGCGCTCAATGACGAGATCCCCGCGGTGGCGGACGTGTTTCGTTTTTTTGCGGGCGCTTGCCGCACGCAGCATGGGCAGCTTGCGGGCGAATATTTGCCGGGCTTTACCAGCATGGTGCGGCGCGATCCGCTCGGCGTGGTGGCATCGATTGCGCCTTGGAACTACCCGTTGATGATGGCCGCGTGGAAGATCGCGCCGGCGGTGGCAGCGGGTAACACGGTTGTCCTCAAGCCGTCCGAGCAGACGCCGCTCACTACGCTCAAGCTCGCTGAACTCATGGCCGCGATCTTTCCGCCGGGGGTGATCAACGTGGTGACCGGGCGTGGCGACACGGTGGGCGCACCGCTGATTGCGCAGCCGGACGTGCGCATGATTTCGATTACCGGCGATGTATCGACGGGGCAGAAGATTCTCGAAGCGGCGTCGCGCACGGTCAAGCGCACGCATCTGGAACTGGGCGGCAAGGCGCCGGTGATCGTATTCGACGACGCCGATCTGGAGCAGGTCGTCGCGGGCCTGCGCACCTTTGGCTACTACAACGCGGGGCAGGACTGCACTGCCGCGTGCCGGGTGTATGCGGGGCCGAAGATCTACGAGAAGCTGGTGGCCGATCTCTCCAGCGCGGTGAGCACGATCCGCGTGGGTGAGCAGCATATGGATGGCGTGGAGATGGGTCCGCTGATCTCCGAGCGCCAGCGAAGCCGCGTGGCGAGCTTCGTGGAGCGGGCCGCGAGTCAACGTCATATCGAAGTCACCGCAGGCGGCAAGGCGGGTGCGTCGCGCGGATTTTTCTACGAACCGACAGTGATTGCGGGCGCGCTGCAGACCGATGAGATCGTGCGGCGCGAGGTGTTCGGGCCGGTGGTGTCGGTGACCCGTTTCGACGATACCGCCCAGGCCATTGCGTGGGCCAACGACTCCGACTTCGGGCTTGCGAGTTCCGTGTGGACAGGCGATGTAAGCCGTGCGTTCAAGGTGGCCGCCGAACTGCACTACGGCTGCACCTGGATCAACACTCATTTCATGCTTGTGAGCGAAATGCCCCATGGCGGCATGAAGCGCTCAGGGTATGGCAAAGACATGTCGGTCTACGCGCTTGAGGACTACACCTGCGCGCGCCACGTGATGGCGAAGTTTGAGTAGCACGCCTGCATAAAGCGTCGCAGCGATCCGGAAATTTGCAGCAAGCCCTTTGTAGAAGATGTTTTTCTTGCGTTCCAGCCGTTCCCGTTTTTAGTCGGGCGTCTTGTCCCTTAGCAGTCCCTTCGACGTTCTTCAACCCTTTGAAGTCAAACTGAGCAAGAGGAAAAACATGGAACCAGTCAATCTGCCCGACGCCTCCGCCGCGCTGGACCACGACGCGCGGCAACTCAAGAGCATGGGTTATACCCAGGAACTGGCGCGCCGCATGAGCGGCTTCTCGAACTTCGCCATATCGTTCTCGATCATCTGCATCCTGGCAGGGGGCATTACCGCGTTTCCGCAGGCATTGAGCGCGACGGGCGGTGCGTCCATCGGCATTGGCTGGCCGGTCGGCGCGCTCTTTGCGATGGTCGTTGCCGCTTCAATGGCGCAGATTGCATCGTCTTATCCGACGGCTGGCGGCCTGTATCACTGGAGTTCGATTCTCGGCAACAAGGGCTGGGGATGGGCGACTGCGTGGTTCAACCTGCTTGGGTTGATCTTCGTGGTGGCATCGGTGAATTTCGGCGTCTACGATCCGTTCTTCAAGACGCTGATCGCGCCGCTGTTCGGCATCAATCCCGACTCGCTCACGTTCTGGCACCAGACTGCGTTCATCGCGGCGGTGACGTTGACTCAGGCGTGGCTCAACCATAGCGGTATCCGGATCACGACGATCCTGACCGATCTTTCGGGCTACCTGATCTTCGCTATCGCGCTGCTCCTGACACTGGCGTTGCTCGGGTTTTCGAAGACGCCGTTCGACTTCGGGCGGCTTATCGACTTCAGCAACTTCACCGGTTTCGATGGCGGCGCGTGGCCCAAGCAAGGCATGCTGGCGGCGTTCTTGTCGGGCCTTTTGCTGACCATCTACACCATCACCGGTTTCGATGCTTCCGCGCACACCTCGGAGGAAACCCAGGATGCGGCGCGCAATGTACCGAAGGGCATGCTGCGCGCCGTGCTCTGGTCGGCGTTGTTCGGCTACATCATGGTTTGTGCGTTCCTGCTCGTGATGCCGGACATCAAGGAAGGCGTGAAGCAAGGCGGCGGGTTCTTCAATGCGCTGCTCAGTACCTTGCCGGCGTGGTTGCGGATATCGCTTGGTATCGGCATTTTCTTGTCGAACTATTTGTGCGGTCTGGCTTGCCTCACGTCATGTTCACGGATGATGTATGCATTCGCGCGCGACGGTGGGCTGCCTGCGTCGAACTGGCTTAAGAAGGTCAACAATACGCATCGCACACCGGGCGCCGCGATCTGGGTATCGGCACTTCTTGCGATTGCAGCGACCTTGTACGGCGACGCGTTCGCCGTGCTCTCGACGGGCAGCGCGGTGTTCTTGTACGTGTCGTATGTCATGCCGGTCGCGGCCGGGTTGAACGCCGAAGGCAAGACCTGGGTGCGCAAGGGTCCGTTCAACCTGGGCATGTGGTCGAAGCCTATCGCGACGCTGGCCGTGCTCGGCGGGGCCGTGCTTGTTTATGTCGGGATTCAGCCGCCTAATGAAAAGGTGCTTTACATCAGCTTGCTGCTCATCGCGGTCATGGCCGTGTTCTGGTATGGATTTGGTGTGAGAACGCGGTTTGCCGGGCCGCCGGCTGTCAAGAGCGAGATGACGGCGGAAGTGGAAGTCGTGAATACTTGATAGGTATGCGTACTAATAGGTGCGGTCGATCATAAGAGATCGTTCGCACTGGACCGATCAGCCGCGTGAGCATGGGAAGACATCAGTCCATGTTCAAGCGGTTGAGGTCGACTAGAGAATTGCTTGTCCACCGGACACAAGCGGCGGTTCATCTTCGTGACTTTGCAAGTGGCGCAACCAGTCGGCAATCGCCTTGCTCGTCCAGACCGGATCGTCGTGAGGCAAATCGTGGCCAGCCCAAGCGTGCACCGCGTGGGCAACACCCCAACGAGTTGCTATGCGCTTGGAGCAAACCGGATTGACCAGCCGATCCGCCCTCGATGAGAGCAGCAGCGCAGGGCAAGCGGGCGCGTGACTATCGGCGCGAAAATGTGCCGCGGCCCACAGTTGACGCATACCGTTCGCAGCGCTCACGGGGGCGCTTTGCCTGATCGCAATCCACTCGGCGATGTCATCAGCCTGAGTGTCCATCCGGTTGCACGTCAGGTCGTGGATGATCGTTTCGCACTTCGTAGGATCAGCCCATGAAGCAGCGGCGCGCACGAGCGCGGGCCAAACCTCGGGCCGAAGCCGTTCGGTCATGGCGCTGAACGGCCGCATGCTGGTGTTGATCAGCACCAGCCGTTCGATCTCTTCCGGATGACGCTGCGCCCAGCCGGTCGCGACCATGCCGCCCAGCGACATGGCAACCAGCCGATACGGCGGCAGCAACCCCGCATCGGCCGCCCGCGCCCGGACGAACTTCACCATGTCTTCTACATCGAGCGGGGCGCTCAGCGCGTTCTCACGGCCGTTTCCGGGCAGGTCGAGCAGCACGATGTTGTCGGCATCGCCATTGAAACCTGTTTCAAGGCGCAGTTGCTCCGGAAACGAGCCCCAGTGACGGCCTTCGCGTGTCAGTCCGCGCAACAGGATCCACGTGCTCATTGTGGGGATTTGCGCTGCCAGTGTTCCACGGCGCGTTCGAGGATCTGTTTTCGCACGTCGCCCTTGGGCAACCATCTATTCGATGCAAACGCCGCGCGTGTCAGGAAATCCAGGAAGTTGGCGTGACGACGCAAGACCCGTTCGACGCGATGCGCCTTGACCGGATTGAACATGCCGAGGCGGGAAAAGATCTGGCTGGGATTTTTCCGGATCCAGCGCCATGAGCCCAGTTCGAGGGTCATTGGCAGGAACACGTTTGGCGCCGGCGTCTGGTCGTAGGCGCAGTCCCAGAGGTCGCCGTGAAGCAAATATTGGTGACTCTGCGGTTCAAACGCGTAACCGTGATGCGGATACGCCTGCTCGAACATGGTCTTGAGCTGGTACATCTCGGGGAGATGGGGCATTTGCTGCCGGGTTCGCGCGTAAGGGAACCAGATGCTGTCGCCCCAGCCGTAACCTGAGTGACAGTCGAGTGCAAGGCTGAGCGGGCGTGTCATCAACTCCTGCTTCACGACATTGAGCAAGGCGGCGCTCTCGAGTTCCAGAGAACCTTGGGCCGGACCGCGATACCACGGCAACCATGAACCTATCCGCTGGCCGCCGGCAAGGAAGGGGACGCGTCCTTCAGCGCTTTGGGGGGCATTGCGCATCAGGTCGACGCCATTGGGATTCGAGCGCGTTTGTGCCCACATGCCGCCTGGATTCACGATCGGCATGAAAACAAGCCGTACCGAACGCAATTGTTCGTGCAGCAGCTCGTCCCATTCGAGACGCCGTAGCAGCGCACGCATGTAGTCGAGGATCAATTGCGTACCGATGCGCTCAAGGCCGTGCACGCCGCCAAAAAAGCCGATGGCGGGCGCTTCGGGATCGTTCGATCCGATCGCGGCGGTAAGGATTGGGAAGGACTGTGCGCCGGCGCGAACTTCGCCCACCGTGCGCGTTTCGAAGCGCGCGTGGCCGGCCGCGAGGATGGCATTGAGGTCATCGAACTCTGCAAAGCTTGCAGAGGCTACGCTTAATGGTCTCATGCCCACGACCTGTTTTTGGATGCATCCTGACGCGGCCGGAAATACAAAAATGGCCGCTTCAGGATGGCTGGTACGCTCAGGACTTGCCTGGCCTTCCTGTTTTGACTGTCTCGACAGCGGCGACAGCCGCAGTGAGTTGTTCGATATTAGCGCGCTCAAGTATGAGCAATCCCGCCCGCAAGAGCTCGCCTTTTTTGACGTGGACGCCATTAGCGAGGCATTTTTGCTTCAGCAGGCCGATTTTGTCGTAATCGGACTTGGGCATTGTAAAGCTGTCACGAATGACCTTTTCTTTTTTCGCCCGCTTCACTTTCTCTTCGGCTGCGGCGGACACAACGGGCGCTGCTTTAGCCTTCGATTTAGCGGGCGCTTGCACCGCTTTACCTTCACTTTCCTTTGCTGCCTCGACCACTGCTTTGGCGATTGATTTGCGTTTGCTTACCGTCGGCTCGGCAGACGCCGTTTCCGCGGTCTTGGGGAAATGAAAAGCCTTCTTGCTAGGGGCCTTCGTAGCGGGTCCGGGCATGGAGTCTCCAATTGGGTAAAAGTATAAACAGTATATACTCTTTTGAGTTGATTGCTCGCGCCGGTGGACGGGGGCTTGGTCTTGGGGTTTTGGAGGTTAGTGGTCGGATTTATTGCCGAGTTGAACGGGTTTCTGCGTTAGCGGTCAGGGTCAATGCCGGGTTGCTGCTTTCCAGCATTCGCGCGTTTTATGTTGGATTTTCTCTTTATCACTATTAGCCACTGCGCGTGGCGGCGCGTCATTTCTTTGTCCAAAGCGACAAAGAAACGAAGCAAAGAAAGCGCTTTTAACAGCACTACCCTAAGTGTCCACAGCGTGCAGTTTTGATTCATGGGTGCCCCAAAAGAACGGTGCTCGCAAGAGCCACGGATGTGTGAAACCCTCCTTCTCCGAACACGGATACCCACACGCTTCGCCACCAGTGATTGAACCTGCCCAAGGGACACCCCGCGCTATCCGCCTAGAACCAACCACCGAATTGGTCGCATGCCGAAACATGCTGCGAAACCGCTCAGGGAACAAGGCCTCCAAAATACGTGAGGCCGTGCCCGAAAAAATGACTGCAAGCCACCAGCCCGTTCGCAAAAAACTGAAGCAGTAAATACACTTCAAGCCCTGATCCGCAAAGCCGGCCACACCTCGCCTGGCGGCGAGGACTACTCAATCAGGCTATAAAGAAATGAAATCTCAAAAGCACGTGAGGCCGTGCTGGTCCGTGGAACATGGGTGCTTGCCCGAGAGTGTACGGGGCGAAGCGTGTTACTGTCAGGATTCGCGAGAAGGAGGGGTTCAAACATCCTAAGCTCTGGCGAGCACCGTGCTTTTGGGGTACCCATGAATCAAAACTGCACGCTGTGGACACTTAGGGTAGAGCGGTGAAAGCGTTTTCTTTGCTTCGTTTCTTTTTCGCTTTGGAAAAAGAAATGACGCGCCGCCACGCGCAGTGGCTAATAGTGATAAAGAAATCAGCTAACACCGAACGCGCAAAGACCTGGAAAGCAGCAACCCGGCATTGACTCCGACCGCTAACGCATAACCCGTGCAACCCGGCACCACCCCTGACCGCCAACCCCAGGCCAATCAAGCAGCCACAAGCTGCTCCTCTGCCGCTGCACACAACAAAACCGGAATAGACTTTGACGTAGGCGTGCCCGCGCCATCGGCAACACTTGCCAGTGGCACAAGCGGATTCGTCTCCGGATAATAAGCGCCGAGACATCCCCGCGGAATGTCATAAGCGACCAGCAAAAAGCTATCCGCTCGCCGCGTAATACCATCGTCCCAAACGCTAGTGATATCGACCCGTTGACCTGCTTCAAAACCCAGCATCTCGATGTCCAGCTGATTCGCGAACAACACGCGCCGCTGCCCATATACCCCACGATAACGGTCATCGAGACCATAGATTGTCGTGTTGTACTGATCGTGTGAACGGGTGGTCATAAGCGTCATCAACCGTTCGCCATGAACAGTGCGCGCCCGATGAATCGGGGTATCGAATTCAATGCCGTGCACCAAAAATTGCGCCTTGCCGCTCGGCGTAATCCACACGCGGTCACGCGATGCCACGCCCAGATGAAACCCGCCCGGATGCTTGAGCCGCTCGTTGTAATTCTCGAACCCCGGGATGACTTTTTCGATGCCATCGCGAATCAAAGCATAGTCGTTCGCGTGCGCGAGCCAGTCCACCTTCGCGCTGCCGAGCGTGGCCAGCGCCATGCGCGCGACAATCGCAATCTCCGACAACAAGTTCGGCGAAGCAGGGCGGTTCATGCCATACGAAATGTGCACCATGCTCATGGAATCCTCCACGCTCACGCCTTGCGCCACGCCGTTCTGCATATCGATTTCCGTACGGCCCATCGTCGGCAGGATCAGCGCATCGCGGCCATGAATCAAGTGGCTGCGATTCAGCTTGGTCGTGATATGCACAGTTAAATCGCACGAACGCATGGCTTCCCATACACGCGGCGTATCGGGCGTCGCAATCGAAAAATTGCCGCCCAGCCCGATGAATACTTTCAGCTTGCCGGCAAGCATCGCTTCAATGGAACCGACCACGTCGTACCCATGTTCGCGCGGCGGCTCGAAGTCGTACGCGGCGCCAAGCCGGTCGAGGAACGCTTGCGTCGGCTGCTCTTCGATGCCAACCGTGCGGTCGCCCTGCACATTCGAATGCCCGCGAACCGGACACAGTCCCGCACCCAGCCGCCCGATGTTCCCGCGCATCATCATCAGGTTCGACAGGAGTTGCACCGTCGGCACCGAGTTCTTGTGCTGCGTCAGACCCATGCCCCATGTCGATATCACCGCGCGGCCGCGTGCGTAGATATCGGCGAGTTGCAGGACTTCGTCTTTCGGCACGCCCGATTCCGCGACGATCGCATCCCAGCTTTCGGCGCGCAGGTCCTCGGCGAAGGCATCGAAACCCACCGTGTGCTCGGCGATGAACTCAAGATCGAGCACGCGTGGCAAGCCTTGCTCAAGCGCGGCATCGTCGAGTTCGATCACGCGTTTCGCCACGCCTTTGATCAACGCAAAATCCCCGCCGATCTTCGGCCGGATGAAAACCGAACTGATCTTCGTGCTGCCGCCGGTAAGCATCTCCACCGGATGCTGCGGGCTTGCGAAACGTTCGAGACCGCGTTCACGCAGCGGATTGATCGAGACAATCGTGGCGCCGCGCTTCGCGCACTCACGCAGCTCTCCGAGCATCCGCGGATGGTTCGTCGCCGGATTCTGGCCGAAGAGCAGCAGGGTATCGGCGTGTTCGAAATCCTCAAGCGTGACGGTTCCCTTACCCACGCCCACTGTTCCCGGCAGACCCCGGCTCGTGGCTTCGTGGCACATGTTCGAGCAGTCGGGGAAGTTGTTGGTGCCGTACATCCGCACGAACAACTGGTACAGGAACGCGGCTTCGTTGCTCGCGCGGCCCGAGGTATAGAAGGCGGCGCGATCGGGGTTATCGAGGCGATTCAGATGGTCCGCGATCAGCGCAAACGCGTCGTCCCACGCGATGGGCACGTAGCGGTCGCGCGCGGCGTCGTAGACCAGCGGATCGGTCAGGCGGCCATGCTGTTCCAGCTCGTAGTCCGACTGCGCCATCAACTGTTCGACGGTATGTTCTTCAAAGAACGCCGGCGTGACGCGCTTGCTGGTGGACTCGGCAGCCACGGCTTTCACGCCGTTTTCGCAGAACTCGAATGTGGACGCGTGCTCGCGATCCGGCCACGCGCAGCCGGGGCAATCGAAGCCGTCCGGCTGGTTCTGGCCAAACAGCGTGCGGTAATTTCCGCCCGAGACCTTCTCCTTCAGGAGATTGAGGGCCACATACTTGAGCGCGCCCCAGCCGGCTGCGGGGTGCGTGTACGGTTCAATGCGAGGTTCGGTTTTTTTCACAATGCCTGCCGCAGATTCATGAGGGTTTTCACCAATGAGGCAAGGCTACTGTGTTCCGAAAATAATGCGGTATACAGAAAAATAGATAGGCGAGGAGTACAGTTGGGTATCTGCCGGACTTATAAGCCTGCCCGGTCAACTCCTTTGCTCATATATCAACCTTGACGCTTTACGAAAAACTGGCTGCCGAGATCGAGGAAGCCGTGCGCCGCGGAGTGTTCGCGGTGGGCGAACGCGTGCCGTCGGTGCGTCAGGCGAGTGCACAACATGGGCTCAGCATCAAGACGGTCCTGCACGCCTACGCGTTGCTGGAAAGCCGGGGCGTGCTGGAAACCCGGCCGCAGTCGGGCTATTTCGTGCGCGAACTGCCTGCTCCGCAAGCCGTTAGTCAGGCGGCGTCGCAGCCACCGCCGGTTGCATCGAAAGTCGATGTCAGCCGCCTCGTGCTGTCCACGCTCCGCTCCATCCGTTCGCAGGACGCCACGCCGCTCGGGTCGCCTTATCCGGACCCGTCGCTGTTTCCCTGGCGTCGCATCAACCAGCTGGCGAACGCCATTGCACGGCGGCATTCAAGCTGGAACCTGATGGACGACCTGCCGCCCGGCAACCCCGAACTGATCCGCCAGATTGCGCGTCGTTATGCGGAGAACGGCGTGCCCGTGGATCCCGACGAGATCATCATCACCGTCGGCGCCACCGAGGCGATCAACCTGAGCCTGCAAGCCGTCGCAAAACCGGGCGATACCGTCGCGGTCGAATCGCCAACGTATTACGCGATGCTCCACGCCATCGAGCGCCTCGGCATGCGGGCAATCGAAGTGCCGACGCATCCGGCCGAAGGCATCGACATCGACGCCCTCGCGGTCATCATCCGCGAACATAAGATTGCCGCTTGCATGGTGATGCCGAATTTCCAGAATCCGCTGGGTTTCGTGATGTCCGATGCCAACAAGGAGCGGCTCGTCGACCTGCTCGCCGCGCACGAAATCCCGGTGATCGAAAACGATGTGTACCAGGAGTTGTACTACGGCGAAGCACGGCCGTCCGCGCTCAAGAACTTCGATAAAAAGGGTTTGGTCTTGCACTGCGCGTCGTTTTCGAAGAGCCTTACGGCGTCGTACCGGATCGGCTGGGCGATGCCCGGCCGCTATCGCCGCGAGGTGGAAAAGCTCAAGTTCCTGAACACGCTGACCACGCCGTCGGTGCCGCAGGTCGCGGTGGCGGACTATCTGCGGCAGGGCGGTTACGACCGTCATCTGCGGCATGTGCGCAAGGTGTACCGGCAGCAGGCGCGCCTCATGATCGCGATGGTCAAGCGTTTCTTTCCCGCCGGCACGCACACGTCCACGCCCATGGGAGGGTATGTGCTGTGGGTCCAGTTGCCTGATGATGTCGACTCGATGCAGCTCTACGAAACAGCGCTCGCACTCGGGATCACTATCGGGCCGGGCACGATGTTTTCATCGCGCGATGCCTTCCGTCATTTCATCCGGCTCAACTACAGTTATCCCTGGAACGCGCAGACGGAAGCGGCGGTGAAGACGCTGGGCGAACTGGTCGCGGGCATGGCGCGCGAAAAAATCAGAGGCATCAAAAATTAAATCGTAGGGGACAAAGATATGAACGACGAGATCGATCCGGCGCTAATCGCGATCCTCGCGCAATTGTGGCGGGCGGCGCAGGAGACGCCAGGGCGGGCATGGTCGCTCGCGAAGTTATCGAAGCAATCGGGTGTGCCGATGAGCAGCCTCATTCGTCACCTGACTGCACTGTCCGACGCAGCGTTGCTGGCCCCGCCCGAAAACGCCGGCGCGGATGGTGAAATTGCCGCAAACACCGCGAATCCGCCCACGGCCGTATTAAGCGAAGCGGGCCGCGAACTTTGCGCGCAATTATTTGCGCAACCGCCACCGGAGATCGACGAAACCTGAACGATCGTGCATCTTCATGGGTGCTATTGGTTGGTAATTGTCGACCCGTTGCAATTTCACGCGAGTTATCGCAACTCATGTAGTGTAAATGGCAAGTTATTGTAAGAAATATAGAATTATTTCCCGAGCCGGACGATTAAGGAGGAAGCACTCGGAAATGGTGCTTTTGGGTAGAAATCGTCGATATTGTCCGCTCGTGGAAACCGAAGAAGTTATTTCTTCCGAAATCTCAAGTATCCCGGGAGCCTGCCGCCCCGATTCACGCCTGACATTACCGATTAGATTCAACGGCTTACAGAAGCGCGTTATTCTTCATACGTTTTAACTTCATAAATGAAAAACTGAAAGGTTGTTTCAGGAAGTCTCGAATGCTCCGTAATCGTGTTCATCGTTGATCACATGGAGCATTAGATGAATTTGAGTAACTTCAAGATAGGCACCCGGCTGGGCGCGGGTTTCGCGGCCATTCTGCTGTTGTTATGCGCAGTTGGCGGATTGACCCTTTGGCAGGCGTCGCACATCTATTCCGGCACGCTCGAGCTGGGTAATGACTGGCTACCCAGCGTCCAGGCTGCCGGCAAGATGCAGGCGTATGCGAACAACGTGCGTCGCACGACATTGCGTTCTATCCTCGCGGCCGACCCAAAGGAAAAGCAGGAACAGCGCGTGTCGCACGACGCCTCCGTCGCCCAGCTTCAGGCAGTGTTCACGAAATACGAGAAGCTGGTGTCGTCGCCTGAAGAACGCCAACTCTTCGATAACATCAAAACCGCGTGGGCGCGTTATGCGGCTATCGACGCGAAGTTGCTCGACCTGGCCGACAAAGGCGACGCCGGATTCAGCGACGCTCGTGCGCTCTCGAGCGGCGAAGCGGGCGCCGCGTTCACGGACATGCTCAAGCTGATCGAAACCGACATCGAACTCAACCGCACCGGCGCGGAAGGTGAGGTTGCGCGCGCTGCATCGACTTATGACGGCGCCATTGTGAGCACGGGCTTGCTGATCGCTGTCGCGGTGTTCGCGGGTATCGCGATTGGCTGGCTGATCACGCGCTCCATTACCACGCCGATCGGACGCGCTGTCGTGATCGCCGAGACCGTCGCCAAGGGTGACCTGACCGCGGATATCGAGGTATCGGGGAAGGACGAAACCAGTCTCTTGCTGGCCGCGATGCGTCACATGAACGAGCGGCTAGTCGATGTAGTGGGCCGCGTGCGCAACAGCAGCGACAGCATCGCCACCGGTTCCGCGCAAATTGCGGCAGGCAACACGGATCTCAGCCAGCGCACGGAAGAGCAGGCGGCTTCGCTCGAAGAAACCGCTGCGAGCATGGAGCAACTTACCGCGACGGTTAAGCAGAATGCGGAAAATGCGTTGCAAGGTAATTCGCTGGCTGCCAACGCGTCGGAGACGGCTGTGCGCGGAGGCGAGGTCGTCAATCGCGTGGTCCAGACGATGAGCGAAATTTCCAGCAGCTCGGAACAGGTGGCCCAGATCATCACGGTGATCGAAGGCATTGCATTCCAGACGAACATCCTTGCGCTGAACGCGGCAGTTGAGGCGGCGCGCGCCGGTGAGCAGGGCCGCGGGTTTGCCGTGGTGGCAGGCGAAGTGCGGACGCTGGCTCAGCGCAGCGCGTCGGCGGCCAAGGAGATCAAGGACCTGATCAGCGCGTCGGTGCAGCGGGTGAATGTCGGCTCGCAACTGGTTGACGAAGCCGGGCGCACGATGGGCGAAGTGGTTCAGTCGGTCAAGCGCGTGACGGACCTGATGGGTGAGATCAGCGCGGCGTCGGGTGAACAGCACACCGGCATCGAGCAGGTCAATCAGGCGGTCGGGCAGATGGATGAGGTGACGCAGCAGAACGCGGCGCTGGTTGAAGAAGCGTCCGCGGCCGCGCAGTCGATGGCGGCACAGTCAAGCACCTTGCGCGAGCTCGTCTCGGTGTTCCGGATCAGTGCTTCCGATCCGGTTGCACAAGCGGTCACGACCTTCCGAGCAACGCCGGCAACGAGTCGTCCGGCAAGCAAGATCAAGCCCGCGATCAAGGCCACAATCAAGGCCGCGACACGGCCGGCCGCTGCTGCGAGAGTCGCGCCGGTGGTGGCCAAAGATCCGGAATGGCAGACCTTCTGAGCGGTTGAGCTTACGATCTTTGACCCGCCGACTGGCGGTCAGGCGGACCGCAACGGACTGTATTAAATCCGTTCTGCGGCCCGATTCGAATGGGCTGGATTAATAAGCGCCCATGTAGTCGCGCTTGCCGATATCCACACCGTTGTGGCGCAGGATTGCATACGCGGTCGTCACGTGAAAGAAGAACTGGGGCAGGCCGTAGTGTTGCAGATAGGCGCTGCCGGCCAGCTTCTTCTCTTTCGGCGTACCCGGACGCAGCACGATTTCCTTGTTTTCACTGCCTTCGAATTGCGCGGCCTCGAACGTGCCGATGTAAGCCAGCGCCTTGGCCACCAATGCCTGCAGATCGGCAAACGTCGCTTCGGTATCGGCCCACGACGGCACGTCCACGCCGGCCAGACGCGAGGTCACGCCTTTGGTGAAGTCAGCGGCGATCTGGACCTGGCGAACCAGCGGGAACATGTCCGGGAACAAACGTGCCTGGAGGAGCGCATTTGGGTCAATGTTCTTCTCTGTCGCGTGCGTTTCCGCTTTCTTGAGCACGTCGGACAGGGCGGTCAGCATCTGCTTGAAAACCGGGACGGACGTGCTGTACATGGAGATGGTCATGATTACTCTTTCAGTCGATGGGGGTTGCCTGCGCGAACCATGCCGCGCCGGTTAGTTTTTATCTGTGCTGAGTCGCGGCTTGAGCTTTGACAGGCTTGGGCAGGTGATTGAGCCAGCAAGTTGAGCCAGAAAGTCAGGTGTTTGCCAACATCGCACGCACTAAGCGGTTTGCGGTCGCTGTAGAGCAAGCGAACCATGGCCTTACCGAAGCGCTGTACCCAGCCCATTGCCGCGCACGATTATAAGCGTGCCGGGGTTTGTGCCGGATTACGTGCAGTTCTGGGGTTTGCGGTGCTGGGCCATGCGCTTACGCGCCCAAATCTCACACGTTAGCGGATGGTGTTTATGCGCCTTGCTCGGTGAACCCCCAATCGTCACCAACCGCGCGTACTACCCCCGCGTACTACCCCCGCCCACCATCCGGCAACAACGTAATCCCAAACCGCGGCGCGGCTTCACGCATGCGGCCAATATCCTCCGGTAGCGGCGGAGCGGGCGTGACCGGACCTGCCTGCGCGTCGGCGCAAGCGGCGACGAAGTCATCGAATCCGGCCGGCGTGCAGACGATCAAATACCGCGATGGCAACGAGTCTTCAGGATGCACGTACTAAATGCCCGGCCGGCGATCAACTTCAAACGACGGGCAGCACTCATCCCTCGAAGCGTCGTTTCGCTTCGATTCCCCGAGTGCCAGCCACATAACCGCAGAGGCTTACATCGACTTACGCGGGCACGCCTGCAGCCACTTTGGAATAGTCGCAAAACCCCCGGAAATCGCTTGCCAGGATCTGCAGTAACGCGGTGCCTTTATGTCCCGTGGCGCGATAAAGTTCGGCATCGCTATGGCCTGCCTCCACGCCTTTGCTGAAGGCCTCCGAGCGCAGGATCGCGCTGTCGACGCAATAGCTGAGCGAAGCCTGACTATTGGGAAAAATCAAATTGATCACGAGGCCGGTGGCGGCGAGTTGCACGTCGGCGTTATCGATTTGCCACGCCGCGCAGATCGGCACGCAAAATCCGTGGAGATAACCAACGAGTTTTGCTTCCAGGTCGACGGGCAAGGTGTGGTAATCAAGCTCCGAACGTGCAATGGTGGGAATAGTCAGTGCTGCGACAATCGCCGCAATCTTGCCGGCACTCGCCACTTCTTGAGTGTCTTGCGACTCGTCATGGAATTGATATAGCCGTTGAAACATCGACGCCTCCTTATGAGCCTGGTTTTTCACGAACACACCGGGCACAGGGTTGATGGAATATGATCCATAACACGGGAAACACGGGGTGAAACAGCCGGTGAGTTGTCCGGTTGCACATTCTCCGTTGGAAACCCGTCCGCCAATAATGGCGTGTGCATAACGGCATGGCAAATGAACCGGCCGGCCGGGAACTAGTAGTAATACTGATAGTGGCAATAGTGACGCGAGATGTGACCGGGTAATGATTCCCCTGGAGTGGAGGTTCGCTGGCGGGATGTCGGTCAGACATTAGTTGAACGTGAGATCCGCGGATGCGTCGAGGTTGATCCGCGGGACCAGGGACGAATACGGTCCCCTCTATCAAGTTGGAAAGACCGCAACCACAATGATAAAAGCAGAGCAAGCAAGCTGCGTCAGCCTGGTGAGCCGCATCAAGCGCGGGTTGTCGACATCCGCTGCTGTCGCTTCGTGCGGCATTTTTGTTGCAATTGTCATGGTGGGCCTATGCGCGTTGGTCCTGTATCAAAGCCGTCAGGATGCGCTGGAGCACACCCGCGACACTTTGCGCGACATCGCCGTCATTGCACAGCGCGACATAGAACGCAATCTCGAACTCTACGAACTGTCGCTGCAAGCCGTGGTCGACGGGCTTCAACAATCCGACGTCATGGCCCTCCCGCCTCACATGCGCCGGGAAGTCCTCTTCGACCGCGCAGCCAGCGCGAAATATCTTGGCTCGATGCTGGTAATGGATGCGGCCGGCAACGTCGTCATCGATTCAGGCGGCGACATACCAAGAGCCGGTAATTTCAGTGACCGGTCATATTTCACGATTCAACGCGACAACCCCCATGCAGGTCTCTACATAAGCGATCCGTACCTGTCTCGCTTGCGCAACGGCACGCCGAGTATCGGCCTGAGCAGGCGGCTTTCCAACCCGGACGGATCGTTTGCGGGAATCGTGCTTCTGGCGGTGAATATTGCGTACTTTCACGACCTGTTCGCCGGGTTGGCGCTCGGCCCGCACGGCTCGCTTTCGCTGATCGGACGCGACGGCGCAATGCTCATGCGCCAGCCTTACGACCCCAAGGTTATCGGGCGGAACATCAAGGATGCCGCCACGTTCAAGCAGTTTTTATTAGCGCGTGACGGCAGCTTCAGCGAAAAATCGTCTATCGATGGCACTCGCCGGCTGTACTGGTTTGCCAACTTTCCACGGGCGCCGCTCATCATCATGGCGGCGGCGTCGGAGGAAGATATTTACGCTTCATGGCGGCGCCGGGCACTCACAATCGGGTCGTTGATGGGCGTGTTCGGCGCGGCGTTCATCGCGCTTTCCATTCTGCTCGGGATGCAGTTGCGGCGGCGCATGCGGGCTGAGTCCGCGCTGGAATTGCTCGCGAGGACGGACGGTCTGACTGGATTGAACAACCGCCGCAGCCTTGGCGAGATACTTGATCTCGAGTGGCGTCGCGCGAAACGTTCGCAGAGTGTGCTGTCGCTGCTGTTTGTCGATATCGATCGATTCAAGGCTTATAACGACACCTACGGTCATCAAGCCGGCGACGATACCCTCGCGGCGGTCGCACGCTGTATTGCGGCCAACATCCGGCGTCCGGCCGACAGCGCCGCGCGCTATGGGGGCGAGGAGTTTATTGTTGTGCTTCCCGATACCTCGGCGCTAGGCGCTTCGTTGATTGCAGAGAAGATCCGCTCCGCAATTTGCGCTTGTCATATCGAGCACGTGGGGAGCGAGTATGGTTGCGTGACGGCCAGTATTGGCGCGGTCAGCCGTGAACCGCAGATGGACGACGACCTGACAACCGTAATCAAGGCCGCCGATGAAGCCTTGTATAACGCGAAGGCGACCGGCCGGAACAAGGTGTCGACTGCCGAGGCCTGACGCGTCCGGGCGCGGCCCTGGAACATCGCCGCGTTCGTCCGCAGAGGTTTATGGACATCCGGCGCGAACCCTGTCAAAGTCGCTCCTCCGCGCACCTGTGGCAACCTTTCGCGGTTTGGAACGCGCGTTCAGGCACAGCCAGAATATCCTTGTCAGGAGCACGAAATGAATGAAACGACCCCGCGTCCCCCCATCGATATTGCCCGCATTCTGTTCGTGATCGTCATCCTGTCGGCGTTGACGATTGGCAGTCTTTATATCTTGCGGCCGTTTATTCCGGGGCTTATTTGGGCGACAACTATTGTTGTTGCGACCTGGCCCGTGATGCTCGCCATACAGCGCCGCGTCGGCAATCGCCGATGGATTGCAACGGGAATCATGTTGCTCATCCTGCTGGTCGTGATTGCACTGCCGCTCTACGAAGCCATTTCGACACTGGCCATACACGCGGCCGACATAATGGGGACCATCAAGCTTCTGCCCACCTACGCACTGCCGCCTCCGCCTGGCTGGGTCGGCGATATTCCGCTAGCCGGGCAGCGCGCCGCGCATGAGTGGCAGACGTTGTCGGACGCCGGGCCGGGCGGCATTCTTGCGAAACTCGAACCGTATCTGACGATTGTTGCGCGCTGGATGCTCGGTCATGCAGCCGCTGTAGGCGTGTTCGTGATTCACATGTTCGTCACCATTATTATCGCGGGCATTCTCTATAGCCAGGGCGAAGCAGCGGGTCGTTTCGTAACCCGTTTCGCCACCCGGCTTGCTGCGCAACGCGGCGCGGCAGCGGTCAAGCTGGCGGGGCTGGCAATTCGCGCGGTCGCGCTCGGGATTGTCGTGACAGCGGTGGCGCAGTCGGCGCTGGGCGGGATCGGTTTGTGGATAGCAGGCGTTCCTGCCGCCGGAATATTGACCGCGGTCATGCTCATGTTGTGCCTCGCGCAGATCGGGCCGTTGCTGCCCCTGCTCGGCGGTGTCGCATGGCTTTTCATGCACGACTCAACCGTCGCCGCCATCTTGCTGCTGGTCTGGTCGGTCGCGGTCGCCATGCTCGACAGTCTGCTGCGGCCCATTCTGATCAGGCGCGGCGTCAATCTTTCGATGCTGTTGATCCTGGCCGGCGTGTTGGGCGGCATGTTCGCGTTCGGGATCGTCGGTTTGTTCGTTGGCCCGGTCATCCTGGCGGTGGCATCGACACTACTGGAAGCGTGGATGAGCGAACCTCCGCCGGTGGTTGTCGTCGACGTTGCGCAAGATGATCGGCCGATGGCCGCAGGCAATTCGAAAGAATTGTCCTGACGCGGCAGGCGCGCGAGGGTTCCTTCGGGTTACGTTGCACCGGTACATGGCTAGGAGCGTCCGCAGTTAGCCATGTACCGAACGCTAAGCGATTATCGCGGATGCCCTAGCCGTGCCTTCGTTGCGTGTATTTCAGCTTGCAGTTCCTCTATGCGTTGCAACAACGATAACGCCAGCGCAAGCCCTCGCTGATCGAGTTCGAAGTCGTCGCGCAGCCGCCTTGCGGTCTTCACCGTCACGACATAACGCAACTGGAACATGCGGGCGGAAGTGCCGGTCTCAGCGGGCTTGATGATGCCGGTATCGACGAGGTCTTCAATTTCCTCAATCGATAAACCCGATGCCTCCGCCAGATATTCAACCTGGCAAACGTCCACGTCGTTAAGCCAGACCGACTCGCTCAATGGTGTGCTCATGGCTTTTCTCCTTACGCGAAATGTGCGCGCGGGTTGAAGGTCGATGCCGCCGCCAGTTGTTCCAGCAGCTCGTGTTCACGAGCGCTTACCGTCTTCGGCACTTCTATCCTGACAACGGCGTAGAGCGCGCCGACGTTGCCATCGGCCGATGCCAGCCCGCGTTTGGCGAGCCGCAATTTCTGGCCTGCGGTCGTGCCCGGTTTCACGCTGAGTTCTACCGTTCCCGCCAGGGTCGGGACGTGTACGCTGGCCCCCAAGACGGCTTCCCAGGGCGCGAGCGGCAGATCGATGTAGAGGTCGCGGCCATCGGGCCGATAGAGCGGGTGAGGCTGCAATTGAAGCGACACATACAAGTCGCCGGGGCGCCCCCCATTAAAGCCCGGGCCGCCCTTGCCGGCTAGTCGCAGGCGCTGGCCGTTGGCCGCTGACTTGGGAATGGTGATCCGAAAAGTCCGCGGCACGTGATGCGCGAGCCCGTTGGCGTCGAACTCGGGAAGTCCGGCACTCAGCTCGATCTCGTCGCCGCGATGGATCTGCTCAAGCGACACCGGCGCGGCGATTTCATAGTCCTGCCCGAGCACTGGAAAGCTTTGTCTGCGATGAGCGCCGCCGCTGCCGCCGCCACGGCCAAAGGCTGCGAATAGATCGGCGAGGTCGACATCGTCGAGACCGGCATCGCCTGTATGGAAATGTTGCTGCCAGTCCGGTGGCGGCGTGAAGGACTCGCCGGCCGGGTGTTTGCCGAGGTTGTCGTAGGCTTCGCGTTTTTCCGGGTCTTTCAGCGTGGCATAGGCTTCGGCGACCTCCTTGAACTTCGCTTCGCTGTCCGGTTCGGCCGAGACGTCGGGATGATATTTGTGAGCGAGCTTGCGGTAGGCTTTCTTGATGTCCGCGAGTGTCGCGGTGCGCTCGACTCCCAAGGCTTCGTAATAGTCCTTGAATTTCATTTGAGACCCAAAATAAAAGTGGAAGGAGTTTTCGTCTGAGCTAAGACGCCGCGACGGCGGGTATCGCGTTTCCCCGTTTGCATTGCGTGGCTAACTCGTTGTGGCGGGTAATGACCTCGATCAATCACGTCGATAGAAGAGTGTAAGACAAGGCGGCGCGGTGCGGGAAGTGGCCAGGAAACACGCGCTCAATAGCAATTCGCGCACCCGCGGAGCCGCGAGAGCACCACTTCAGATCGACGTCACCACCATGGCCACCGAGATCACCAGCATGACCGCCGTTGCCATCCAGCCCAGCGCTCGCAACCACCCCTTGGCCGCAAACTTCCCCATGATGTCCGGACGCGACACTATTTTCATCATCACGAACATGACCGGCACGGCGACGACGCCGTTGAGCACGGCGCTCCAGTAGAGGGCCTTGATCGGGTTGATCGACGTGAAGTTGATGATCATGCCGATCAGCGTAGCCACTGCGATAGTCACGTAAAAAGCCTTCGCTTCCTGCATTTTGCGCGTGAAGCCCACCGGCCAGTTCCGCGCTTCACCAATCGCATAGGCCGCCGATCCCGCAAGAACAGGCACGGCCAGCAAACCGGTTCCAATCAGCCCGACCGTGAAGAACAGCGCGGCGAACGGGCCTGCAATGGGCCGCAACGCTTGCGCCGCTTGCGCCGACGTTTCGATGTCAACGATACCGCCCGCGTGGAGCGTCGCCGCCGTCGTTGCGAGGATGGCAAGCGCGACCAGGTTGGACAGTCCCATGCCCGCGAGCGTGTCGACCTCGATACGGCGCAGCGCCTTGGGACCCTGTTCGGGGGCATCGAATAGATCGAGTCGACGGGGATGTACGTGCATGTCCTCGACTTCTTCGTCGGATTGCCAGAAGAACAGGTACGGGCTGATCGTGGTGCCAAACACCGCCACGACGGCAGTGAGATATGCCGATGTCCACACGGGCCTTGGCAGGACCATGTTGCTCGCGAGTTGGCCCCAGTTGACGTGCGCCACTGCCAGCACGGCGAAATACGCAAACAGCGACAACGTGAACCACTTCAGCACTGCCACATAACGCGTGTATTGCAGCAGCAGTTGCATGGCAACGCAGATCACCGAGAACAGCAGCACGTAGAGCCACTTGGGACCGGGCAGCAACAGCGCGAGGGCATCGGCCATGGCTCCCAGGTCCGCGCCCAGATTGACTATATTCGCGATCAGCAGAAGCGCGACGACCCACTGCAGCAGCCACGTTGAATAGTGCAGGCGCAACACCCCGGCTATGCCGTGTCCCGTCGTGCGCCCGATGCGGGCGCTGATCATCTGGATGGCGACCATGAGCGGGTAGCTGAACAACAGCGTCCACGACAGTCCATACCCGAAGGCCGCGCCCACCTGGCTATAGGTCGCGATGCCGCTGGGATCGTCGTCGGAGGCGCCTGTGATCAGGCCGGGGCCCAGCACGCCGAGCAAATGCGGTTTGGTGGGGCCGATCACCGGATCGCGGCCCTCTGCATCGTATTCCTGGGAAGGCTCGTCCATGATGGCGTGGTGGTATCAGAAGGAAGGGGGGGTGTCCGGCACAGTGCGCGGGCGCGGTCTTTTTGACGGTCTGCCGGCGGCGACGCTTCCTGCAGAAAGCTCCACGATCTCCGACGTGATCTCCTCTTGTCGCAGCCGGCGATAATCGCCGGTCAATGCGTCGAGCTTGTCATGGACGTTCGTGCGTGCAGCGATCATCGCCCGCATGCGCGCTTCGTTTTCGGCGGCGAACGACAGCATGATGGCTTCGCAAAGCTGCGCGAAGATGTATTCTTCCGCGAGTTGCGATAACAACTGCTTTGGCGCGAGGTTGATAAGCGGTGGGTTGCGGCGCGCGCTTGTGGGAGACGGTGCCGATGAATTAGCCGAAAAGCGCCCGTAATCGAACGGCAGCAGGGTCTGCTCGACGGTCTGGACGGAGGCGGTTGGGTTCGGTGTAGCGTGAATCACACTCACGCGAGTGGTCTGCCCGGCGACCAGTCGCTGGAACAGAATATGGGTGAGGCGATCGGCGAGTGCGGGCACTTCGCCGGCATGAGTGACCATGGGTGCAGACCAGCCGATGTTCAACCCGCGTTCTGTTGCCGCCACGATCCCGCGGTCACCGAGCAGCAGGTATTCCGTCGATGAAGACTGAGCATTTGCAGCAGCTGGTGCAAGCGCTGCATCGATCACATGTTCGTTGTACGTGCCGACAAAACCCTGTTCCGCGCACAGGACGATCACCATGGCCGTGTCATGCTGCGCGTCCGCGCTTGTGGTTTCCCGCGACGCGTGATCGTCGATCAGAAGTAGCGCATCGCCAATTGCCGCGCCGACAATCCGCGCGCAGGCCCGGATGCCATCCAGCCGGCTGCGCGCTTCACGCGAGCGCGCCGCAGCAATACCGCGCATTGCGCCGACCACCGATTCGAGCCCGTGCACGCCATTCATCCGCGCCTGAACTTCGCTGAGTTTATTGCTCATGTTGAAGCGGCTTCGGGTTTGGTTTCGTTCGTGTGCCCGGCTTCAGGCGCGGCGCTAACTTGCACTGCAAGATCGCGTACGGCGGCTATCAGTGCGGTCAACGTGGCCTCGCCGAGCGTCCCCGTTGCAACCAGCTCAGCGCTCGCGGCAGGCGCACCGTGCACGTCCAGATGTGCCGCAAGTCTCCCGCGAACCGTCGCAATGCAGCTGACCGGCGCTTCATCGAACACGCCATCGGCGAGCGCGGCCAGGAGCGCGATTTCATCGACAGGACGCAGCGCCGCAAAACGCGGCTGTGTAATCAACGCGCGAATCCGCTGGCCACGATCTACTTGTGCCTTGACCCTTGGCTCCATCGCGCCGCCAAAACGCGTGAACATCTCGAGTTCCAGGAACTGCGAGTAGTCGAGCCGCAAACGCCCCGATACCTTGCGCAATGCGGGCAATTGCGCCTTGCCGCCGACCCGGCTCACGCTCAGGCCGACATCGACGGCGGGGCGCTGGTTGGCCGCGAACAGCGCGGCGTCGAGCATGATCTGCCCATCGGTAATCGAGATCAGGTTGGTCGGAATGTAAGCCGACAGATTACCGGCATCGGTCTCCGCAATGGGCAATGCAGTGAGCGATCCACCGCCAAGTTCCTTGGACAATTTCGCAGCGCGCTCCAACAGCCGGGCGTGCAGGTAGAAGATATCGCCGGGGTAGGCCTCGCGGCCGGGCGGCTCGCGGGTAAGCAACGCGAGTTCGCGATGCGTCGCGGCATGCTTGCTCAGGTCGTCGATCACGATGAGCGCGTGTTGCCCGCGGTCGCGAAAATATTCGGCGATGGACATACCGCTGAACGGGGCGATCCATTGCAATCCCGGCGACGCTGCCGCCGACGCGACCACGAACACGCATCGCTCGGGCGCGCCGTGGCGGCGCACGGCATCGATGACGCGCTGCACGGCGGTCGCACGCTGACCGATCGCGACATAGACGCAGATCATGTCGGTGTCCTTCTGATTCACGATGGTGTCGATCGCAATCGAGGTCTTGCCGGTCGCCCGGTCGCCGATGATCAGTTCGCGCTGCCCGCGACCGATTGCAAACAGCGCACCGATTAAGAGGATGCCTGTGGCGACCGGTTGCGCGACCAGATCCCGGTCGATGATGGAAGGCGCCGGCCGCTCGATCGGCAAATGCGTTTCAGCCGATACGGGCTCGTCGTTGTCGAGTGGCCGGCCGAGCGGATCGACCACTCGCCCGAGCAGTCCGGGACCGACCGGCACTTCCACCACTCGGCCCGTTCCGGTGACGCGTGAGCCGGCGGAAATCGCATCGCCGTCGTCGAGCAGGACCGCGCCAATAGCATCGGCGTCCAGCGTCAGCGCAAAGCCGAACCGGCCGCCCTCGAAGCACAGCAGTTCGTTCAGGCGCACATCGGGCAGGCCTGAGACGGAAGCAATGCCGTCGGACACGTGTTCAACGCGCCCGACAGTTTCCGCCTGCGGCGCAAACTGAGTGCGGGCGAGGGCGGCGCGGCTGCTGGCGAGCCAGTCGTTGTCTGCCGTGGCGGGGTCAGGCCGGTCGAGTGTCATGCGCTGAGGAGCTCCGCTTTAAGGCCGGCGAGATCGTGGCGAAAACTGTTGCGTACGAGTGCGTGCGGCGCTTCCAGTTCGAGCCCTGCAATCACGGCGGGATCGACTGTGATCTGAACCTGCAACGGATGACCGAGCGCCTTCGTGAACGCGGTCTGACATGCCGCCAGTTCATCGCCGCTGAGGGTGCGAGGCACGATCAGATGGACCGGATCATCGTTGCCGGTCAGTTGTGCGCGGGTAGCCTCGGGCAGCGCAGCGAGCTCGCGCGCCAGTCCATCGATGAATCCCGCGATCCGCGCCTCGGCGGGCAGGCGGTCGAGTAGCCGCGCGGTGATATCGAGTGCGAATTGCGATGCGCGATCGGAGTCGGCTGACGCGGCCTCGCGCCGGCTGGCATCGATGGCGGTTTGCGCGGCCGTGCGCATCTGGTCCGCCTCGGAGCGGGCCGCGTTCGCAAGCGACGTCTTGAGCTGCGCGGCTTCGGCCGTCGCCGCTTCCAGCAGATGCGTGCGTTGCGCGGCAAGTTCAGCACACTCAGCGGTGGCCTTCTGCTGTTCAACGATGGCCGCAGCTTTGGCTGCGGCGGCATCGGCCATGAGCGCTGCGGCTGCATGCTGGCGCTCCGCCACGATTTTCGCCACCGGCCGGAACAGAAAGCGCGCCAGCAGCCACACGAGCACCAGCGCGTTGACGGTCTGCAGCAGGAGGGTCCACCAGTCGATATGCATGATCAGTGCGCACTCACTTCACGAACGGATTGGCGAACAGCACGAGCAGGGCGATGACCAGACAGTAGATCGCCATGGTCTCGATCATCGCCAGGCCGACGAACAGCGTGCGCGAGATCGTGCCGGCCGATTCCGGCTGCCGCGCGAGCGCGTCCATGGCGGCGGCGACCGCGCGGCCTTCGCCAAGCGCGGGCCCGATTGCACCGAACGAGACCGCGAGCGCTGCGGCGAGAATGCTCACTACCTGGATCAGATTGTTCATTGCTGGCCTGCCTCTTTGCTGGAAGTCTTTGTGGAAGTTTCGGCTAGCGCGGCGCCTATGAAGACCATCGCGAGAACCGTGAAGATATACGCCTGCACTGCGCCGGTAAGCAGGTCGAGCGCCATCAGCGGAATGGGGACGAGCAGTCCGGCGAGCGATAGCACGATGCCCACCACGAAGACCCCGCTCATCACGTTCCCAAACAGACGCACGACCAGCGAGAACGTTCGCGTGATCTGCTCGACCACGTTGAGCGGGATCATGATCCAGGTGGGTTCGGCAAACGTGGCGAGATAACGGCCCAGACCGCGCGTGCGAATGCCGTAGAAAATGGTTGCGAAGAACACGATGAGGGCCAGCGCGGCGTCGGTTTCCACGTGCGCGGTCGGCGGTTCGACACCGGGCAGCAGGGAAGACCAGTTGCTGACCAGGATGAACAGGAAGAGCGTGCCGACCAATGAACGATATCGCTCGGGCTCGGCTTGCATGGTGTCGCGAATCTGGTCGTCCATGGTGCTGACCACCAGCTCGAGCACCGTCTGCATTTTCGATGGCGTGAGCGACAAGCGGCGCGTGTACCAGGCGGCGCCCCCGGCTAGCAGGGCCATGATGACCCATGTTGCTACTACCGGTGACGATACATCGATGGGCCCGATATGGAACAGCGTGGCAGTGACGAGAGGCGAGGCGATCATGGCGTGCTGACCTGTACGCGTCGCAAGATGACGCTGCGCGCCAACAGCAAACCGGCCGCGCCGCATAACAGTGGCCACACGCCAAGTTTAGCCAGGACACCGAAGAGAACGACCACGCCCGCGAGACGTAGGAGTTGCAGGCCGATAGCCTTGGCCGGCGTGCCGGAGATCAGCAGCCGGACGTTCCAGCGCAGGGTCGAGAAGTGGATTGCGCCAGCCGCAAGCCCGACGCTCACACCAATTGCGATCTGGGCTGCGAGCGGTAAGTGATAAGTCATTGCCGATCTCTCCGGGTTTGCCGATGCATCCATTTCCATGCGGACCATAATCCAACGGCTGCGCCTGCCATGAGTAGCGGCGCCGAGAAAAACACGCCGGTGTTGAAGTGCCGATCGAGCCAATGGCCGATGACAAGCCCAAGCAGCGTTGGCACGACGATGGTCCAGCCAAGAATGCCGATCTGGCCGAGACGCACGCCAAGCGATGGTTCCGGCTCTTCCCGCAACTCGCGTTCGCGTTGCACGGCTTGCCGCGCGGCATGCGCCATGCTGTCGTCGTTGCGCTTTGGGTCGATATCGCCAGGTGAGGCTTGAGTCACGGCCCTGCTCCATCGGCCGATCCGGCGCTTGGGCGCAGATATCGGAGCAACTGGCGAACGGCTTGCGCATGAAGACGGGTTTCATCCACGCGCGCACGACGCACTGCGTCGAGCTGCGCTGCGCGCGCGGCATGGACTTGCGCCTCGAGTACTTCGAGCGACACGCCGCTCGTGCCCATCACACCTTCACGGCATGCAATCGATACTTCGTGTCCGCCCGATACGCGCAGCACGCCTTCCTTTACCGCGCAAAATTGTTCGATGCCGTCGGCGGCGTGCCATCGGAGAACGGACGGCGCGAGCACGGTCAGGAACGCCGCGTGGCCCGGCAAAATGCCGAAGCTGCCCGTGGCGTCTTCGGCACGCAGCGCTGCGACCTCCATGCTGTCGAACAGCACGCGCGACGGCGTGGCGATGACCAGGTGCAGGAGCGCGCTCATGATTCGACCTGTTCCGCAACAGGCCCGGTCTTGGCCGCCGTTGCCGTTGCCGAGGCCGCTTCGCGAGCACGGGCTTCATCGAGTGTGCCGATCATGTAGAGCGAGCTTTCCTGCCAGTTGTCGCAATCGCCGGTGAGGATTGCCTTGCAGCCGGCGATCGTATCGGCGACCGCCACTGAGCGGCCGGGCACGCCCGTGAACGCCTCCGTGACGGTGAACGGCTGGCTCAGGAAGCGCTGCAGCCGGCGAGCCCGTCCAACGATGCGGCGATCGTCCACGCCCAGTTCCTCGACTCCGAGCAGCGAGATGACGTCCTGCAGTTCCCGATAATGTTCGATGGTCTTGCGTACCTCAATGGCAACCGCTGCGTGCTCGTCGCCGACGAAGGCCGGATCGAGCAGGATGGACGACGAAGCGATGGGATCGATGGCGGGATACATGCCCTCGGCGGCCATCGAACGCGACAGGACGATCATGCTGTCCACATGCGCCGCGATGGTCGTCACGGCGGGGTCGGTGAAGTCATCTGCCGGAACATAGACAGCCTCGATCGCGGTCACCGATACACCGCCGACCGACACAATGCGCTCCTGCAGCGCGGCCACTTCGCTTGCGAGCGTTGGCTGATAGCCGACCCGCGAGGGCAGCCGTCCAAGCAGGCCAGAGACCTCGGCACCTGCCTGGACAAACCGGAAGACGTTGTCCATTAGCAGGAGCACGTTCTGGTGGCGTTCGTCGCGAAAATATTCCGCGACGGTGAGCGCCGTCAGCGGCACTCGCCAGCGTGCGCCCGGCGGTTCGTTCATCTGGCCGTAGACCAATACCGTCCGCGGCAGCACGCCGGAGTTGCGCATGTCGAGCAGCATCTCGTGGCCTTCCCTCGACCGTTCGCCGACCCCGGCGAAGACCGAGATGCCTTTGTAGCGTTCGACCATTGCGTGGATGAGCTCCATCACGAGCACGGTCTTGCCGACGCCGGCGCCGCCGAAGGTGGCGGCCTTGCCGCCTTGTGCAAGCGGGGTCAGTAAGTCGATGACCTTGATCCCGGTCCAGAAGATCTCGGTGGCTGCGCTCTGCGATGCAAACGGCGGTGGGGCGCGATGAATCGGGCGGCGCGGGACGTCGTCGGCGAAGGGGGCGCCGCGGTCTCCCGGCGTGCCGGTGACATCGATCAGACGACCTAGCATGGCTTCACCTACCGGCACGAGGATCGGCCCGCCGGAGGCACGCACGGCTGTGCCGCGATTCAGCCCGTCGGTGGATTGGAGCGCGAGTGCGCGGACTGTGTGTTCGTCGAGGTGAGCTTGTACTTCAGCGATGATCGGTGGTCCGCGATCCGTGAAGATGGACAGAGATTCTTCGATGAGCGGTAACGCGGTGTGGTCGAACGCGACATCCACGATTGCGCCTCGTACTGCGACTACGCGGCCTTGGGCGCGTTCACTCGGACTCGCGTTCTCCACGCCATCCGTCAAGGGATGGTTTTCGGTGGATGCGACCGCGGGTCGAGTGTTCAATTTGCTTGCCTTTGGAGGGGGTGTTCTTTCTTGCAACTGAAAGGCGTGTATCGCGTTGTTCGCGGGTCGGGCCGCCGTGCGCGATCAATAGTGATGGCGAGAGTCAACTGTATCGGGAGGGGCAATCGGATGATTGATCTGTATCAAGGGAAGAGGGGCGATAGCGGTCAGGGGCAGTGCCAGGTTGCGCGGGTTCTGCGTTAGCGGTCGGGTGCATTGCCGGGTTGCTGCTTTCCAGGTCTTCGCGGGTTATGTGCTAGCTGATCTCTTTATCACTATTAGCCACTGCGCGTGGCGGCGCGTCATTTCTTTGTCCAAAGCGACAAAGAAACGAAGCAAAGAAAACGCTTTCACCTCTCTAAAAATTAAGTGTCCACAGCGTGCAGTTCCATTTCATGGGTACCCCAAAAGCACGGTGCTCGCCAGAGCCACGGATGTGTGAAACCCTCCTTCTCGCGAATCCTGACAGTAAAACGCTTCGCCCCGTACGCTCTCGGGCAAGCCCCCTCGCCATAGAAACCCGCACCGCCCCACCCTTATTTGCCGCTGTGGTGCTTCGCGGGTTATCTATCAGTTTGCAATGTTATTTGCCGGGTTATGCTTTATGCATTCTGCAGATCCATTTCTTGGTGGTTTAAAAGATGGTTCGGCATGCATATAAGTTTGGAGGTTGGTTTTCCGCGGATAGCGCGGGGCGCTCCTTGGGCGGGTTCAGTCGTTAGTGCTTGCCCGAGAGCGTACGGGGCGAAGCGTTTTACTGTCAGGATTCGCGAGAAGGAGGGTTTCAAACATCCTAAGCTCTGGCGAGCACCGTGCTTTTGGGGCACCCATGAATGGGACTGCACGCTGTGGACACTTAGGGTAGAGCGGTGAAAGCGTTTTCTTTGCTTCGTTTCTTTGTCGCTTTGGACAAAGAAATGACGCGCCGCCACGCGCAGTGGCTAATAGTGATAAAGAAATCAGCTAACGTATAACCCGCGAAGACCTGGAAAGCAGCAACCCGGCAATGACTCAGACCGCTAACGCCAGAACCTACCCCACCCACCAACTCCCTATACCCATTCAAGCGATCAAATCCGCGCCACGATTTCACCTCCTCTGCCCGACTAAATCATCCACCAACGGCACGACAGCCAACACAACCAGCATCGCCGACAACGGCAGCGTCGATATAAACCCCACATACTTGAAACCCAACGCGCCAGCAAGACCGCCAATAAAGAACATGCCAAGCAGCGAAGCCAGCAACCGCAGCCTGGACCGATCCGCCCTGACTGCATTAACACCAGGCCCGGCCTCCGACACATTCCAGTAAAAAAGCTTGCCAATCTCAATGCCAATATCCGTGACAATGCCGGTCATATGCGTAGTGCGGATCTCGGCTTTGGATATCTTCGTAATGATTGCATTCTGCAACCCCATCACGTAGCACAACAACCCTACAGTGGCGGGCACGAACAGAAACCGGTTGTTTTCCAGGTTCGAGCCAAGCAGCCCAAACACAAGCAGCAGCACGGCTTCCAGCATCAACGGCAATGCGTATTCGCTTTGCGCCCGCCGGCGCCGGCCCCAATTGATCATGATCGCGGAGGTCGCCGCGCCCGTCATGAACGCCGCGAGTGAACTCAATCCCGCAACAATCAGGCCGAAGTCGCTTGCCGCGAGGTTATCGGCGAGTGCCGATACGATCCCCGACATATGCGAGGTGTACTGACCAACAGCAAGGAAACCGCCCGCATTGGCCGCGCCCGCAATAAACGCCAGCCAGCGCCCAAGGCGCCGGTTATTTTGATCGGTGCGCTGCGGCCGCGTGAAACCTCGCAGATACTCAATAGGCATGTCCGTTCGCTTCGCTTGGGCCTCAGTCAAACACCCGCAAGCTTCTCGCTGTCGAGAATGTGCACCTGCTTGCCGTTCGTATCGATAACCCCGGCATGCTGCAGCTTCGAAAACATCCGGCTGACGGTCTCAAGTTTCAACCCGAGATAGCTGCCAATCTCTTCACGCGTCATCCGCAAATTGAATTCGGCGGAAGAGTAACCCCGCGTCTTCATCCTCGACGACAGATTGAGCAGGAACGCAGCCACACGCTGCTGCGCAGTCATGGTGCCAAGCATCATCATGAGACCGGATTCACGCACGATCTCGCCGCTCATCATCCGATGCACATGCTGCTGCATGGCCTTCACGTCGTGGCAAAGATCCTCGAGCAAGTCGAACGGAATCACACACACCTTGCTGTCTTCGAGCGCGATCGCATCACAATTCTGTTCATCGGAGCAAACGCCATCAAGTCCAAGCGGCTCGCCTGCGATATGAAAGCCCGTGACTTGCTCGTGGCCATCGCGATGCGTAATGACCGTCTTGAAACATCCGACACGCACGGCGTAGATGCTTTTGAATTTATCGCCGGCACGGTAGAGCGTCTCGCCACGCCGTACGACCCGCGTGGAGCACACAATGGCATCGAGCCGCGCCAGCTCCGTCGCGCTCAGGTGAGCCGGCATGCAGATGGAATGCAACGAACACGCGGAGCAGTTCGTGTCCGCACGCGTGGCCGGTGGTGGCGGGCTCGTGATGGCGGAGCGCGCCAGATAAGCAAGGGGAATCGCAGCCGTTGAAGCAGCGGGCGCGTAAGTGGACGCATAAGCGGTAGCTGAGGTCATGCCTGTCTCCAGAAGAGTCGGACGATCACTGAATAGATGAACGGACAAGATGCGAGGATTGCAGTCGAGGCGAGTAGAAGACAGTCATGCCGGCTCGCAGGGCGTCGGCTCGGGACGGTGCTCGTTGGCCAGTCGCACGATGGTGTCGCGGGCGAGTTCGTACTCGCTGGTCTTGTCGAAGAAATAGCTCGCGCCGGCGCGCTGGCATGCAGCACGAAACGCCGGCCCCGAATGATTGGTCAACACAATGGTCACAACAGGCGGCTCGGCACGCCCCAGCGCCGCAACGATCGCCATGCCGTTGCCCGCGGCCAGATGCGGGTCGACGATCACCAGATCCGCGCGCGTCATGCGGATACACCCGAGCGCTGTATCCGCTTCTTCGGACTCGCCCACGACCACCACGCCAGCCAGCGCGTCGATCAGCGCAGAGAGGCGGCGGCGCACAAGGCCGGAGTCATCGATAAGGAAGATCTTCAGCATGGCGCGCAACCGTTTGAGTTCATGCCTCGAAGTATGGTCGGGGCTATCTCAAAATAAAATCGGCAAGCGGCCAGACATGACGTAGGGGTTTGGGAAGGGCTGTAGGGATTGGACTACACGCCTTTTGCGAGCGTGAAGACCCAGAGGTATTCGGCGTATCAGTCGTCGCAGTCGTCGTCGAACAGCTTGTGGCGCATGGCGTAGCGGACCAGCGCGGTGTCGTGCGGCATCTGCATTTTTTCGAGGATGCGGGTCTTGTACGTGCTGACCGTCTTGGCGCTCACCGACAGCGCCTGAGCGATCTGCGTGATCGTTTCACCGGCTGCGATGCGCCGGAACACCTCGAATTCGCGGTCGGAAAGCCGCCGGTGCGGCAAGTCGTCTGCGGGTTCATTCAGGCTTTGCGCGAGCCGCTCGGCCATCGCGAGGCTGACGTACACACCGCCCGCCGCGACCTTGCTCACGGCCGTGACCAGCTCGGCGCTCGCGCTTTCCTTGGTCAAATAACCCGACGCCCCCGCCTTGAACGCGCGCACCGCGTACTGCTGTTCGGCGTGCATGGTCAGGACCAAAATACGCAGCGCCGGTTTCTCGTCCTTGATCTGCTTGAGCAATTCGACGCCGTTCCTGCCGGGCATCGACAAGTCGAGGACCAGCACGTCCGCGGGCGTGGCGCGGATCATTGCCATGGTGGTGGTGCCATCGCTGGCTTCGCCAGCGACTTCCAGGCCGCTCGCGCTGCGCAGGATATGGCGCAGGCCGTCGCGCACGAGCGCGTGGTCATCGGCGATCAATACTCGGGTCATTGCAGCGGTTCTTCCTCGGTGTTTTCCGGATTGTCGGAGAAAGGCTCGTCCTGTTGCAAGGTCGCCAGCGGGAACGTCACGGTCACGGCGAACCCGCGTCCGATGCCCGATTCGATCGACACCGACCCGTCCAGCCCGTGCGCCCGCTCGCGAATGCCGATAAGACCAAACGACTTGCGCCCGGCGTCGACACGCTCATGCGCGCCGATGCCGTCGTCGGCAATGCGCAGGATGCAGCGGTCGCCTTCCAGGTACAACGCCAGGTCGACACGGGTAGCTTGCGCGTGGCGCGCCACATTGGTCAGCGCTTCCTGCACGATCCGGAACACGGCAGTCGCGCCGTCGCGGCTGAAAATGGTGTGGCGCGCGTCGATCTGCCGCTCGACGTCAATACCGTAGCGGTTCGTAAAGTCGATCGCCAGCCAGTCGATAGCCGGAACCAGGCCCAGGTCGTCGAGCATCACGGGGCGTAGATCGGCGGCGATCCGGCGCATCGAGGCGACGGTTGCGTCGATCAGGCGCTGCATGCCGCGCAATCGCGCACGCGCGTCGGCGTTGGTTCCGGCGTCGAGTTCGAGTGACGATATATCCATTTTCAACGCGGTCAATTGCTGGCCCAGGTCGTCGTGCAATTCCCTTGCAATACGGGACTTCTCTTCCTCGCGGATACTCAGAAGATTCGCGGAGAGCTCCCGCAGTTCCTCGTGCGAGCGCTGCAACGAACGTTCGGCATCGATTTGCGCGCTGATGTCGCGCAGCATCACCGTGTAGAGCTTGCCGGTTTCATCGCCGAACTGGGAGATCGATGCTTCGAACGGGAACTCACTCCCAGTCGCGCGCAGACCGTACAGTATGCGCCGCCCGCCCATTTGCCGGTCTGACACGCCAGTCACGCCGAACTGGCGCACATGCCCTTCGTGACCGGCGCGAAAACGCTCGGGAACGAAGCGGGAGAGAGAAGTGCCCAGCGCGTCGGCTGCAGGACAGTCGAACAGACGTTCCGCCATCGGATTGAACATGATGATCCGCTGGTTTTCGTCGATGGTAATGATTGCTTCCGTCGACGACCGGATGATGCCAAGCAGCCGCGCTTCATCAAGCCGCGTTGGGACGGGTTCCGGGGCTTTAGGGGCATTCGTACTCTTGTGCCTGAGCGCCATGAAGGCCGCGCCCGCAGTGAGCAGGAGGGCGGCGGCCATGCCAGCCACGCCCGTTACGCGGGGCGCTCGACCGGCGCCGTGTTGCGATGCCGTGTTACGCCGTGTCGCGGACATGGGGTCTCCGGGAATAGGGGAAAAGCGTGCTGCTGAAGGTGTGCGGATCATACCGTGCCGCTGCGAACGTGATTTGAGCGGTGTACCGCCCGGCCGCATGAATTGATGTGGATCAAGCGACCAGCAGGCCTGCACGCGGACACTGAAAGATGAAGGACATCCAGGGGACAGTCATGTACAAACGAATTCTGGTGGCGCTCGACGGCAGCCTCAGCGCGAACCTCGCGCTTGAAGAGGCGCTCAGGCTGGCGCAGCCCGCCGATGCGATGTTGATGGTGACGTACGTTATCTCGCACGACGTCCGCAATCTTGCGGACGGCGCTATCGGAGAGGAAGTGGGAGGCGATGCCGGCATGCACTGGCAACTCGATCATGCACTCGAGTTGTGCGAGCGGAGTGTTGTAAAAAGCGGTGTAAAAAGCGGTGCAAGCAGCGGCATACGCTGCACTACCCAGATCGTTGATGCACACGGCGCGAGCATCCCGGGCGCCCTCATGCAGGCGGCTCTCGCATTCGAAGCGGATCTTATCGTGATGGGGTCGCATGGTCCGCGTGGTGTGCGCCGGCATTTGATTGGCAGTGTCGCGGAAACGATTCTGCGGTCGAGTCATGTTCCTGTCCTCACCGTTCGCGACGATGAACATGACGCGGCACTTCCGCTGTAGTGCATTCCCTAAAGGCTCGACCGGCGTCGGCAAGACCGCGCCATTTACGTTGATGCGCCCGCGACGTCCAGCGTGCTGACTATGCGCGGTCCATTTGTTTTCGCGGAATGCAGCGGTACCAGCAGCACCGGCCGGGTCGAGATCCGCAAGAAACGCTCGGCCACGCTGCCCAGCACGAGCCTTCGCCAGCCGCGCCGGCCATGCGTGCCCATGACCACGAGATCGGCGCTGAAATCTTTCGCGGCGGCCGTGATCCGTTGAGCGATGTCATCACCCAACGGATCCACCTCGACCACGAGCGTTGAGCCTTTGACGCCCCCACGCAGCATCTTGGCGGCAGCGTCGGCGAGTACCAGCGCTCCCTCTTTGACGAAGGCTTCACGTACGAGCGACGGGTCACAGGCCGGCCCCGAATACATCAATTGCGGCACATCCACCACATAAACGGCCTTGACTTCCGCGTCGTGCTCGCGAGCAAGTTGCAGCGCGGCGTCAAGGGCGTGCGCTGACGTTTCGCTGCCGTCGATAGGAACGAGAATGCGGCTGTACATGAAGAATCTCCTTAGTCCAAAAGCAACATCAGTGCGACATCAATACGGGTATGGGCATGGATTCCAGCATGGTGCGCGTCGCGCCGCCCATGACGAGTTCCTGCCAGCGCGAGTGGCCATACGCGCCCATGACGATCAGGTCCGCACCCAGATCCGACGCGCGTGAAATCAGCATGTCGCCCATGGAGACGTCTTTGACACCATCGAGTGCCGCCACTTCGACCTTGACGCCGTGCCGCGCAAGCTGAAGGGCAATGTCGGCGGCTGGAAGGCGGTTGACGGGATTCGCGCCCGGATCTTCTTTCGATTCGTTAAGCCTGACGACGGTGACCGTTTCCGCGCGCTGCAATAACGGCATCGCGTCTTGAACCGCGCGGGCCGACTCGCGGCTGCCGTTCCACGCAACCATGATGTTGGCGCCGAGCGTCGGAAACACGCCGTTGTAGGGGATGAACAGCACGGGGCGGCCCGAGGTCATCACGAGCGTTTCGGGGAAATGATCGGCGACGAATGCTTCCGGATCGTCGGGGTCGTCTTGCCCCGCCACGACCAGGTCCGCGTAACGCGCATAGCGAGGGACCGCTTCGCCCGCGTAGTCAGGGTAGTCGACCCATTGCCCTCGTACGCCTGCTCGAAGCAGTTCCGCATGAAATATCCGTTCGAGCGCACCGTGGCGTTCCTGAAGGACTTTTCGATGCTCTTCGTAGTAGTCCGCCGTGCCGGCCATGACGTAGAAAGTACGCGGATCAGGAGCGAACGCCGAGAACACACCCGTCAGGTGGGCGTCGAATTGGGTAGCGAGACGCAGCGCATATTCGAGGCGCGGATGGGCGCGTGCGCTCGCGTCGAGTTGAACGACGATGCTTTTGTAGCTCATCGCAAATGCTCCGTTAGTGGGTCGTTGGCGTCGGTGACGCAGTGAGCGCGGGGTGTTGCAGCTGATTCGCCTTAGAACCGGCCCAGATCGCCTGGCGCTTACAAAAAGTCTATGAGTTCGCGCTTTTTTTCCGTTGACGCAGATCAAGGAGCCGCGTCCCGGCGCGTAATGAAGTGGCCTTGCGAGCGCTGTCATGGGCGTGGGTGAAACGTTGCGCATCCATGTCTTATCGATTGATACAGGTCAACCGTGCCCGTGCCGGCCGGGCCTAAAGTTTCGTCAGGGAAACCCCGTTTCCAGGCATGTGCAGGCAAAAGGAGATTGACGATGAAGGCACTCGTGTATCACGGACCCGGCAATAAATCCCTCGACGACCGCCCAATGCCGAAGCTCCTTTCGGCGACGGATGCAATCGTCAAGGTCACGCGTACGACCATTTGCGGAACGGACCTGCATATTTTGAAAGGTGATGTGGCGACCTGCGAACCGGGCCGCATCCTGGGACATGAAGGCGTGGGGGTAATCGAGGCGGTTGGCGCTGCGGTGTCAACCTTCAGGCCGGGTGATCACGTCCTGATTTCTTGCATCACGTCGTGTGGAAAATGCGATTATTGCCGCCGCGGCATGTACTCGCATTGCACGACAGGCGGCTGGATTCTCGGCAACAAGATCGACGGCACGCAAGCCGAATACGTGCGCATCCCGCATGCGGAAACGAGCTTGTACCCCATTCCCGCCGGCGCCGATGAAGAAGCGCTGGTCATGCTCTCGGACATCCTCCCGACCGGTTTCGAGTGCGGCGTGCTGAACGGAAAGGTGCAGCCGGGCAGCACGGTTGCCATTGTCGGCTCGGGTCCAATTGGCTTGGCTGCATTGCTCACGGCTCAGTTCTACGCGCCGGCTCAGATCATCATGATTGACCGCGATGCAAACCGGCTGGAAGTCGCGCGAACCTTTGGCGCGACCGCATGCGTGAACAATGCAAGTGGCAACCCGGTGCCGGAAATCATGGCGCTGACGGGCGGCATTGGCGTGGATTGCGCGATCGAAGCAGTGGGCATGCCGGCCAGCTTCGAGCTATGCGAATCGATCATTGCACCGGGTGGAACCATAGCCAATGTGGGCGTTCACGGCGTGAAGGTCGACCTGCATATGGAATGCCTGTGGGACCGCAACATCACGATCACGACGCGACTGGTGGATACCGTCAGCACGCCCATGCTGCTGAAGACCGTTGGGTCAGGGCGTCTGGAAGCGGGCAAGCTCATCACGCACCGCTTTGCGCTGGAAGATGTTCTGAAAGCGTATGAGACGTTCTCTCAAGCCGCCGATACACACGCGCTCAAGGTGATTATTGAAGCGTAAGTCCTGCGGAGATTGGCATGAATGCGGCGCCGCTGATGTTCGGCGGCACGAACACGAAGCGGCCGCGGGTCGTCGTCCGAGGAGATATGACATGGCGCTGACGGGTCAGGTGACCGGTGACGACTGGAGTGTTTTCACGCAAGGCATTCCAGTCGGCGACAGCTTTTGCTGTGAAGTGCACGTCGCGCACAGCGTGCCGGCGGGTGAGTTCAAGCATCAGTTCCGGCACTCGAAAATCTTCGCCCGCGAGTCGGAGGCCGTGCTCGATGGCTTGCGCGAGGGCGTGGTGTGGATCGGCCTGAAGCGTTCTGAAACGATTCATCTGTAGAGCGGATCGGCGGTGCCTTAGTTGCCGTCGGAGTCCGCTTTGACGGCGTCGACGGGCAATGAGATGTCAATTCGAAATCCATCGCCCGGCGCGCTGTCGAATGTTGCTCGTCCCTTTAACTGGCGTACTCGTTCCCGCATACCCAGTAATCCGAAGTTTTCCTTGTTCCGGTTGCCATCGAGCATTGTCCCTTTGCCGTTATCTTCAATGTGCATGCGGAAGTCGTCATGCTCGACGTGCATTTCCACGTGCACCCGGGTAGCTTCGGCGTGACGGGTAACGTTGGTCAACGCTTCTTGCACGATGCGAAAAATAGCGGTTGCAGCCGTCGGCGATAACGCCAGTTTCTCCACCTCGTTTCGTACGGTGACAGCAAGCCGGTAGCGATTGCGAAATTCCTCCGCGAGCCATTCGAGTGCCGCACCCAGGCCCAGGTCGTCGAGCATGGGGGGGCGCAGCCCGCCTGCAATACGCCGCGCTGAGGCGATGATCGAATCAATATGCGCTTGCAACGCAATGGTCTGCTTAATGGTGTGGTGCGCCGATTTGCCGTCTTCCGTGACGGATTGATTGAGCAAGGCGACATCCATCTTGAGTGCGACCAGTTGCTGGCCGAGGTCGTCGTGAAGCTCGCGTGCTATCCGGCTTCTTTCTTCCTCGCGCGCGGTCTGAACATGTAAAGACAACGCACTGGCATGCTGAAGCTCCACCAGCCGCAGCCGGTCCGTCATGTCCCGCGTAACCTTGGCGAAACCGCGCAGCGTGCCGTCGGATTCGCGAATCGCCGTGATGGTTACGTTTGCCCAGAAACGCGAACCGTCCTTGCGCACGCGCCAGCCTTCATCCTCAGCGCGGCCTTCAGACGCAGCCAGCGTCAGTTCCATGCGCGGTTTTTCCGCTGCAACATCATCAGGCGTATAGAAAACCGAAAAGTGCTGCCCGATGATGTCCTGGGCCGCGTAGCCCTTGATGTTTTGCGCGCCACGGTTCCAGCTCGCGACGCGCCCATCCGGATCAAGCATGAAGATGGCGTAATCCTGAACTGCGTCGACAAGCATCCTGAAGTGGATATCGCCCAAGGCGTGAGGAAATACGTTGCTGGCGAGCTCGTCGTTTGCGGGTGAAGAGGGGCGATCGCTTGGCACGTGGTTCTCCGGCTCGAATTGCTCGTGTCGCTCGTTTAACCTATAGGCGCCGCGCTAAGCGTAAGGCTGGCGGAGAGCGTATTTACCAGGATCAATTGTATATGGCGTGCTGTGCCGCAATAAACCGCACCCTCGTTATACCGGTTTGCTGATCCACATCATGGCGCAGTAACCGCTCCATTCGGAAAATCCCCTTACGGAAAAACGCATTCGCGACGGGAACAACAAGGGGAAAACCGTGGGAAAGCATTCACTATTTGCGGCGGCGCTGATGGGCGCGGCGTTATCGGCGGTATGCATGCCGGCACACGCCGATCAGGGCGACATTCTTGCGCGCGTCAGGGCAATCAGCATCCAGCCCAGTGTTTCCGCAGGCGGCACATTGGGAAGCATCGGGACGGGCGTCAACAACAGCATTGTTCCCGAGCTCGACTTTGTTTATATGGTGCGTCCGAGCATTGGCATCGAGTTGATCCTTGCCACGTCGCGTCATCAGGTCACGTCGAATGCCGGGGCGCTCGGCGGCGTGAACGTCCTGCCGCCCACGCTCTTGCTTCAGTACTATTTCAACGCGGCCGGCAAGATTCGCCCTTACGTTGGCGCGGGCGTGAACTACACGCTGTTTTATAACAACGGCCTGCACGCCGGCGATACGCCGGTATCGATCAAGAACTCGAGTTTCGGCCCCGCGCTGCAAGCGGGTGTCGATGTGCAGGTCGCCCGCAATCTGTTCGTCAATTTCGACGTCAAGAAGATCTGGATGCGCACCAGCGCGTCAGCGGATGGCGCCTCGCTTGGGTCGCTCAAGATCGACCCGCTCGTAGTTGGCGTTGGCGTCGGCATGCATTTTTAACGGCGGCACGGTTGATCTGAATCATGTCCGCCGCGCGATCCTTCACTAGCATTCTTAACGATGGCGAGTTTTCGTAAGGTTGGTTCAACCTTGTCAGGCACTCGCCCGATTACATTGAGGGGAAATACCATGCGAGCAGTTGATGTCATGACCAGGAAGGTCATTACCGTGGGACCCGGCACGACCGTGCGAGATGCCGCGCGCCTGTTTGCCGACAATCACATCAGCGGTGCGCCGGTGGTGGACGATGAGGGCCGCTTGCTTGGCATGCTCACCGAGGGCGATCTCATCCATAGAGCCGAGATCGGCACGCAAGCGCGGCGACGTTCATGGTGGCTTGAATTCTTTGCATCGACACAAAATCTGGCCGCAACGTATATCAAGGAGAACGCGCGCCTGGTCAAGGACGTCATGACGCCCAAGGTGATTACCGTCAAGGAGACCACGCCGGTGAGTGAAATAGCCGATCTCCTGGAGCGGCATCGTATCAAGCGCGTTCCGGTGTTGTACGACGGCGAGCTGATGGGCATTGTTAGCCGGGCGAATCTGGTGAAGGCATTGGCCAGCGTTCCGAAGGACACGGGCGTGACCATGCTGAACGCCGACCAGACGTTGCGCGAGGCGGTCATCCGGGAACTTGACGGTCACCGTTGGGCCGTGGCCTCAGAAAACATTATCGTGAATGACGGCACGGTTCATCTGTGGGGCGTGGTTACCTCTTCCGAGCAGGCGCGCGCCATGTGCATTGCCGCGGAAAAGGTGCCGGGCGTCAAGGGCGTGGAAGACCATACCGACGCTCCCATGATGATCCCCGCGATGTAAGTGTTGTCGTTAGCAGCGGTCGTTAGCAGCGAGGCGTTACAGGTACTCGACGTTACCGTCGACGCTGATCGCCTGGCCGGAGATGTTCCGGCCCGCTGGAGACGCAAGGAATAGCGTCAGCGCTGCTACATCTTGGACGGTGACCATTCTCCTGAGAGAAATCTTTTGCAGATAGTCGTCCTTCATCTCGTCGAAGCTAATTCCCAGCGCGTCCGCGCGCGCGGAGATCACCCGGTCCATGCGCTCACCCTCGACGGCGCCCGGCAGGATCGCATTGACGCGAACGTTGCTCGGTCCGAGTTCCACCGCCAGCGATTTAACCAGGCCCACGATGGCCCATTTGGTCGCGGCATAAGGCGTGCGATACGGGTAGCCTAGTCGTCCCGCTACCGAAGCCATCGCGATGATGCACGGATTGAGCGAGGTCTCCTTCAGCACCGGCACCGCCTTCCTCAGGAGATAAAACTGGCTGTTGAGGTTGGTCGAAACGGTGCTTTCCCACTGGTCGGGATCAATGTCTTCTACCGCGCCCGTCGGGCCTGCAATGCCCGCATTGTTGATGAGAATATCGAGGCCGCCGAGCTTGGCGCGGGCGTCGTCGATCACGCGGTCCACTTGCTCACGGTTCGCGACGTCGGCAATGCCCACGTGTAGACGTGGCTTGTCGATTTTTGCTTTATCGACAGCATTGGAATCGACGTCGCAAATGTAGACGTCCGCTTCGACGTCCAGAAATGCCTGTGCGATCACAGCGCCAATGCCCGTGGCTGCACCCGAAATCAATACGCGCAATCCGGGCGCGGGCCTGAGCAGGTCAATAGTCTTCATACCATTCCTTGATTTGCCACATGGATAACGACGGCGTTACAGCGTCATCCCGCCGGACACTTCGATCACGGCGCCGTTGATATAACTCGCTTCGTCGCTGGCAAGAAAAGCGTAGAGGTTCGCGACTTCTTCAGGCTTGCCCAGCCTGCCTAGCGGAACCTGTTCGCGCATCTTTGCGAGCACATCGTCTGGAATAGTCGACAGGATGGGTGTGTCGATGAACCCCGGCGCCACTGCGTTGACGCGTATTCCCTTGGGTCCCAGCTCGCGGCTCCAGGTCTTCGTAAAACCGATCACGCCAAACTTAGCGGCCGCATAGTTGGTCTGGCCGAAATTCCCATAGATACCGACAACCGAACTCGCATTCAGGATGACACCCGAGCCTTGCTCGATCATCTTGTCGACAACCGCCTGCGACGCATGGAACACGCCTCGCAAGTTGACATCGATCACGTCGTCGAACTGTTTCAGTGTCATCTTCTGAAGACGCGCATCGCGTGTGATTCCGGCGTTGTTCACGAGCACATCGATCTTCCGGTAACGTTCCAGGACGTCCGCGACCATGTCGTCCACCGCGTCGCGATTCGCGACGTCGAGCGTAAAACCGATCGCGTCCGCACCCGCCTCGCGACACGCGGCAACAACGCTTGATACCGCCTCATGGTTCAGATCGCACACGGCGACGATCGCGCCTTCGCCAGCGAATTTAAGCGCCGTTGCTTCGCCGATGCCCTGGCCCGCGCCCGTGATAATGGCTACCTTTCCATTCAATCTCATTGTTTGTTTCCACTCGTTCTTAGGGGAAGAGAGCCTTAAAAAGCGCCTCGCTGTGTCATGACTTGAATTTCAGCACCGGTTCGTCAAGGCCTGCCGCCCGGTCTTCAGATTGAATCGCCTTAGCCAATAGCGGGACGAGGATGAGTCCCAGGAGCGATGCGCCGACGACAATTGAAAACCCCGATGCGCTTCTGCCTGACGCGGTCTCGGCCAAGCCGAAAAGATAAGGCCCCACGAACCCGCCGATCAGTCCGATCGTATTGATGAATGCCAGTCCAGCCGCGGCCTGAATGCCGTGCAGCCGCTTCATTGCAATCGCCCAGTAGAGAGGCAGCACGCCGCCTGCAAAGAACGCGGTGACCACAAAGAGCGCGAGCTGGACCTCCATGAGCGTGGACGAGATGAACAAGAGCGCGCTGACCACAAGGCCCGCGGTCAGCACACCGAGATAGATGCAGTCGCTGGTCACCCGGCGATGAATCCACGGCAACACCAGCACACCGATCAGGAAGCCAATGCCGACGCTGCTTGACAGCACACCGATCATTAGCGGCGACTTGACGTGCATCTGCTGGATCATCGCGGGCGTGAAGAAGACGAGCCCGACCAACGCGACCTGATTCAGGAAATAGATCAGCCCGATAAGCACAATGGCTGGGCGCTTCAACGCAGCGACCCAGTCCTCCGAGAAGATGCTGGCGTGCGCGGCATCCGGCACTGCGCGCGCTTCAAGTACGCGTGCCTCGTCGTTGGATAACCAGTGCGCGCCGGAGGGTCTTTCCGGCAGCTTGAACCACAGGATCACGCCAACGACAACGGTCGGCAATCCTTCTAGCAGGAACAGCCATTGCCATCCATGCAAGCCTGCGAAGCCGTCCATCTGCATGAATGCGCCGCCGAGCGGATTGCCGATCACCAATGCAAGAGCCGGTGCGGTATAGATCCAGCCGACCGCGACCGAGCGGTCTTTCGGCGCAAACCAGAGGGTCACCATGTACATCAATGCGGGAAAGAGACCCGCTTCAGCGACGCCAAGCAGAACCCGGATTGTGTAGAACGACCACTCGCCCTGGACGAACATCATCGCGGCCGAAAGCGCACCCCAGGTGACCGCGATTCTCGCAATCCAGCGACGCGGCCCGAAGCGGTGCGCAGCAAGATTGCTCGGCACTTCGAGCAGTGCATAACCCAGGAAAAAAATACCCGCGCCCAGCCCATACGCCGCAGCGCTGATGCCCAGGTCGGTGGCAAGCCGTGCCTTGGCGAGCGATACATTCGTTCGATCAAGGTACGACATGAAATAAATCGCGCACATGAGCGGGATGAGCCGCAGCATTGCCTTGCGCGTTGCAATGCGGTGTAGTTCGCTACTGCTGTCGATGTTGGTTCGGGTTGTCATGATGTCTCCGCCAAAGGTTGCACGTTGTTGTTTTTGTTGGCTCTGATCGGCCGGTGTTATTGCCGACGCCGGTGTCAGGCTGAGTTCATTCGATGCTTCAAGAACTGCACTTAGAAGCTGACTTTATCGGCGCCTTTGAGACCGAGCATTTGCCGCGCTTCCGCGGGCGTCGCGATCTCGAACGAAAGCTCTTCCAGGATGTGTCGAATCTTGCGCACTTGCTGTGCGTTCGTTTCGGCCTTCACGCCCTTCGACAAGAACACGCTGTCTTCCAGACCGACCCGAACGTTGCCGCCCATGATGGCGCCCATGGTCACGAACGCCATTTGATGGCGGCCTGCGCCCACGATTGAGAAGTGATAGTTTTCGCGGCCAAAGAGACGGTCCGCAGTCGTGCGCATGACTGACATGTTCTCCGGTTCGGCGCCTAGACCGCCAAGAATCCCGAACACCGACTGGATAAAGAACGGTGGCTTGATCAGCCCCTGATCGACGAAATGCGCGAGGTTGTAGAGGTGCCCGACGTCGTAGCATTCGAACTCGAAGCGGGTGCCGTTAGCGCCCAGTTCGAGCATGATGTTCTTGATGTCCTTGAAGGTATTACGGAAGATCGTGTCTTCCATTCCTTCTATGAAGTCCTTCTCCCAGTCGTAGCGCCACGACGATATCTTCGCGGCGATCGGATGGATCGAGAAGTTCATCGAGCCCATGTTCAACGAACACATTTCCGGCTTGGCAACGCGTGGATAGGCCAGCCGATCCGCGAGCGTCATGCCCGTGCTGCCGCCGGTCGTGATGTTGATGACCGCATCGGTCGCTGCGGCGATCGCGGGAACAAATTCCCTGAAGATATCGGGCGATGGAGTAGGGCGGCCATTCGACGGGTTGCGTGCGTGCAAGTGGATGATCGCAGCGCCCGCTTGCGCGGCTTCGATCGATTGCGTCGCGATTTGCGCCGGCGTAAGCGGCAAGTATTCCGACATCGACGGCGTGTGCGTCGCGCCAGTGATCGCGCACGAAATAATGACTTTGCGATTGGTCAAGCGTGTCTCCTGAGTATTCGAGTCTCCGGCTTGTCCATCGACGGACCGCCCTGTTGTGATATGGATACTAGTGAGATACGATTTCCCTCTTAAGGTCATTTTCGGACAACGCGATGTTGTCATGGGACATTCTGAAGGGGACGCGGTGTCATCGAAATTGCCATTGCTGAATGAGCGCATTTACGCGCCCTACAAGATCGCTGCGTTGGTCGAGGTGTTAAGCGAGCAGGGCATTGCGCCGGAAGACAGCCTGAAAGGCAGCGGCGTTGACGTCGATAAGATCTACGATGCGTCGGCGTTGACCTCGGTCCGGCAATACGCAGCGGTTTGCAGGAACGCGATCCTGCTGTCGTGCAGTCCTGCGACGCCTTTTATTGTCGGTTCGCGGCTGCATTTGTCCGCTTACGGAATGTATGGATACGCGTTGATGTCCTGCTTGTCGCTGCGGGATTATTTTCGGCTTGGCGTGAAGTATCACCAGCTTGCGACGCCTACGCTCACCATTGAATGGACCGAGTATCCCGATGAGGGTATCTGGACGTTTCCCGATGCGTTTATCTCCAGTCCGTCGCGAGAGCTGCGAGAGTTCCTGATCGAGCAGCAATTCACGCAGCATGTGACGCATCTTCAGGACGTTGCCGGCCACACTTGCCCGCCTACGAAGGCTTGTTTTTCGTATCCCGAGCCTGCGCACGGCGATATTTATCCTGAGTACCTCGGTTGTCCTTGCTACTTCGACCAGCCGCAATGTGAGCTTCATTACGACAGCGGTATTCTGGAACAAAAACCTCAACTGGCGCATCGGCACACGGCAACGCTTTTGCAGGAAACGTGCGACCGCCTCATTGGTCAGGCTAAGACATCGGTCGGCGTGTCGGGTGAGGTTTATCAGGTGTTGATGCGCAAGCCCGGTGAGTTTCCGAGCATGGAGGTGGTCGCGGACGCGTTGAGGATGACCAGCCGGACTTTGCGGCGGCGCCTTGAGGGGGAAGGTACCTCGTTCGTTTCAATTGTCGATGATGTGAGGTGTTCGCTTGCGACCGAGTACTTGAAGACTACCAAGATGAGCACTGACGATATTGCGATGTTGCTCGGGTTTAGTGACTCCGCTAATTTTCGTCGGGCGTTGAAGCGATGGACGGGGAAGGGGCCTGGGGAGTTGCGGCGATAGGGGGGCTGGGATGTACGGGTTTTGCGTTAGCGGTCGGGTTCAATGCCGGGTTGCACGGGTTTTGCGTTAGCGGTCTGGTTCAATGCCGGGTTGCTGCTTCTTAGGCCTTCGCGGGTTTTATGTTGGATGTTTTCTTTATCACTATTAGCCACTGCGCGTGGCGGCGCGTCATTTCTTTGTCCAAAGCGACAAAGAAACGAAGCAAAGAAAACGCTTTCACCGCTCTACCCTAAGTGTCCACAGCGTGCAGTTTTCATTCATGGGTGCCCCAAAAGAACGGTGCTCGCAAGAGCCACGGATGTGTGAACCCCTCCTTCTCGCGAATCCTGACATTAACACGCTTCGCCCCGTACGCTCTCGGGCAAGCACTAGCGACTGAACCTGCCCGAGGAGCGCCCCGCGCTATCCGCGGAAAACCTTCCACCGAATTTGTACGCATGCCGAACCATTTTTTAAACCGCCGAGAAATGGATCTGCAGAATGCGTGAGGCCTAACCCGGCAAATAGCAATGCAAACTGATAGCTAACTCGCGAAGTACCACTGCGGCAAATACGCGTGAGGCCGTGCGGGTTTCCTTGGCACGGGTGCTAGCCCGAGAGCGTATGGGGCGAAGCGTTTTACTGTCAGGATTCGCGAGAAAGAGGGGTTCACACATCCGTGGCTCTGGCGAGCACCGTGCTTTTCGGGTACCAATGAATCAAAACCGCACGCTGTGGACACTTAATTTTCAGAGAGGTGAAAGCGTTTTCTTTGCTTCGTTTCTTTGTCGCTTTGGACAAAGAAATGACGCGCCGCCACGCGCAGTGGCTAATAGTGATAGAGAAATAAGCCAACATAAAACGCGCAAAAACCTAAAAAGCAGCAACCCGGCAATGAACCAGAACCGCTAACGCAAAACCCGTGCAACCCGGCACTGACCCCGGCCGCTGACATCAGAACCTAGCAGCCCCGCCCCTGCACCGGCACGAACGAAAACCATTTTCCCACTGACCTTTAGACATTTAAAACTAAGAAAATATGAAAGCCACATGTAATTACCAATAAAACCAGCTTCAGCTATTAGAAAATTAAAAGACCTGCTCGTCGCGAGCATGACCCAGGTCAATGATCGTTCCGATCCGCGGGATATAACGGTATCAGGCCATGCGAAGCCATTTCGCTTAAGCACACCACGCTTGGCATCTCCGCTCAATCTTCCCACCGGAATAGTCAATGACATTTCTTAAGCCCGCGCTCAGCAGCGCTGAAGCGAACAATGACGAGTATGCGACAACTATCTCCGGTGCGTCACTGCCGAAATATCGTATTCCTAAACTCCCATCAGAACCCCATTCAGTGTTCGATCTGGTGCGCGACGAACTTTTCATGGACGGCAATTCGCGCCAGAACGTAGCCACGTTCTGCACCACCTATGCAGACGATGAAGTCCGCCGCTTGATGGATTTATCGATCGACAAGAACATGATCGATAAGGACGAATATCCGCAGACCGCCGAGATTGAAAAACGCTGCGTTCATATGCTTGCCGACCTGTGGCATGCGCCGCGTTCGTGGGAGACCACGGGATGCTCGACCACCGGTTCGAGCGAAGCCTGCATGCTCGGTGGACTCGCGCTCAAATGGCAATGGAAGAAGCGCCGGCTGGCCGAAGGAAAATCGGTCGACAAACCCAATATTGTGGTCGGCCCGGTGCAAGTGTGCTGGGACAAGTTCGCGCGTTATTTCGACGTCGAGCTTCGCCAGGTTCCCCTAAGCGGTGACTCCCTCGGCCTGCAACCGGAACAGCTCGCCGCCTATTGCGATGAAAACACCATCGGCGTGGTCGCTACGCTTGGCATTACCTTCACCTGCGTTTATGAACCCGTCAAGGCGCTCGCAGGCGCCCTCGATGCCTTGCAACGCGATGTCGGCCTGGACATCCCCATTCACGTGGATGCAGCGAGCGGCGGATTTGTCGCGCCTTTCATTCAGCCGGATCTGGAATGGGACTTCGCCATTGAACGAGTGAAATCCATCAACACCTCGGGCCATAAATATGGTCTCGCGCCGCTCGGAGTAGGTTGGGTCGTATGGCGCAGCGTGAAGGATCTGCCTGACGACCTGATCTTCATGGTCGACTACCTTGGCGGCAACATGCCCACGTTCGCGCTTAATTTTTCGCGGCCGGCGGGACAGATCATCGCGCAGTATTACTTGCTGCTCAGGCTAGGCCACGAAGGCTACAGGCGCATCCAGCAGGAATGTGCCGACACGGCGCAATTCCTGGCGGACGGTCTCGCCAAGCTTAGCGCGATAGAAATGGTGTACGACGGCCGCGGCGCGCTACCAGCGGTTTGCTACAAGCTGCGCCACCCCGATACCGCCGGCTTTTCGCTTTTCGATTTATCGGATCGTGTTCGCATGCGGGGCTGGCAAATCGCCTCATACAAGCTTCCCGCTGACCGCGAGGAAACAATCGTCCAGCGCATCCTGATCCGCCGTGGCATCACGCGCGACATGGCGGTACTCCTGCTAAACGACATCAAGACTGCAATCGCCCATCTGCTTGAGAACCCAATACCCAATTCAAAGGCGGGACCGGGGTTTCACCATGACTGACATTGACGGCTTAACGACCAGAGGTTTGGCATGACTGCGACAGCAAAGAAAGGCACTTACCTGAGTGCCACTTCAATCGGCTTGATGACAGCGGCCGCTGTGGTGACCAGCTTGCGCGGCTTGCCGCTGCTCGCGAAAGAAGAGATGACGATGTTCGTCTACCTCGCGTTCACCGTGATCTTCTACCTGATCCCGGCGTCACTGATCTCCGCTGAACTGGGCGGTGCTTTCGCCGACCGGCGCGGCGGAATATATACGTGGGTGGGTCAGGCATTCGGCAACCGATGGGGCTTCCTCGCGATCTGGCTGCAATGGATCCAGAACGTGGTGTGGTATCCGGTTGCGCTGACGTTCGGCGCGGCGGCTATCGCTTATACGATCGGGCGTCCGGAGCTCGCGACCAACGGCGTATATGTCGGCGTGTTTTGTATCGTTGCCTATTGGCTTGCTACATGGGTGGTGCTGCAAGGCGTCGAAGTGTTTGCGCGGATCGCCAATTGGACCTTTATTATCGGCACGATCGTTCCCGGATTCGTGTTGCTCGCATTGCTGGCGTACTGGATCTATACCGGGCACGCACTCGGCTGGCAGCATATTAAAGACCCGGCGCTGTCGGAAGCGGGTCATGCGCGTTATTGGCCCGCGATCCATGGCTTTGGCACCATCGCGTTTCTGGCAGGCATTGTGCTGCTGTTCGCCGGCGTGGAGGCGCAAGCCGTGCACGTGATGGACATGCGCAGCCCGAGCCGGGGTTACCCAGCCGCAATCGCTTTGGGCGCCGTTATATCGCTCCTGATTTTTGCACTTGGCGCGCTGCCGATCGCAGGCATTCTTCCGTACGAAAAAATCTCCCTGCAGTCGGGCGTATTCGATACCTTCGCCGCAGTCATAACGGACATCTGGCATATGCAGTGGCTGGTGTCGGTGCTCTCGTTGCTGGTAGGCGTGGGTGCGATAAGCGGCGTGTTGGCGTGGCTTGGCAGCCCTTCTCGCGGTTTGCTTGAAACAGCGCATGAGGGTGAGCTGCCGCCGGTGCTGCAGGCCAAGAACAAAAAGGGAATGCCTACGCATATCCTGCTGGTGCAAGGCGTGATTGTTACCTTGATGTCTTGCTTCTACTTCGTCATCAAGGATGTATCAGTCGCGTTCTTTTTGATCTCGGCAATGACGATTGCGCTGTATTTGATCGCTTACATGCTCATGTATGCAGCAGCCATAAAACTGCGCTATTCCGCGCCCGATCTCAAGCGTCCGTTCACGGTACCCGGTGGGATCGTGGGTATGTGGATATTCGCGGGCGTCGGCCTGGCAGGCGTAGTGTTCAGCTTCGTGGTGTCGTTTTTTCCGCCCGATCAATTGCCGGTGGGATCGCCCGCCATGTACATCGGATTGGTGACGCTTGGCATTGTGGTGTTTGGCGGCGTGCCGCTGATCATCCATCACGTGCGCCGCAGTAATTGGGCTCTGCCGGCCGATGCTCCAGTGCTGGCGGTGGCTGCCAAGTAAGCGGGGACCGAACCCGGTTGGCGAACTCGGACAAGTGAAGCATGTTCAGCCGGGGTCGCCGAGTGGTTGATGCTGAACTTCGTTCCCGTGGATCGATCCTTGCGCAGTCATCTGTGTGTGAGGCGCGCGAACATCGGGCCATCGAGGGATGAAGCCGATGTGATTGGCGAGCAGCACTGAGCTAGAGCTACGCGGTATTTATGCCCGGGTAGTCTTGCTCTTTCAAAGCGATGAATCGGCAAACACCCTTGGGGAGCACGGCAATGGCGCAGCGCTTGATTGATGTGTTGGACGGCAGTGGAACGGTCATTCATACCTACCCGGTCACGCTTGGGCCGAACGAGGACCACGCCGACGATTTGGCATATATAGCAAAGGCGCTGGAGGCGGCCGCCCACGGGCGACTGGTGCCCGATGCCGAACTGCCGAGCCTCAGTGCGCGGGTTCATGTGGCGCGAGGTGGTCAACTCGCGTCTTATGGCGACGACATTGACGGCCGTTCGGAAACGAAACAAGCGCTGGAGCAGGACATCCGCAAGCGTGCTTATCGTCTGTGGGAACAGGATGGTTGCCCTGAGGGCCGGTCCGACGACTATTGGCAGCAGGCGTCGCATCAGCACTTGCGCGAGCGTGCGTATGCGCTCTGGCAACAGGAGGGAAGCCCGGAAGGCCGTGCCGATGAAAACTGGAACCGGCTACGTGAATTCGGGGCTCAATGATCTGGCATGGTCTTGCCGGTCACTTTGAGCATGAACGACAACTTCGCCGCGGTTTCCCGCGGCGAAGTCATTTTCAGAACACGATCACCGCTTTACCCGGACCATGTCCTGTCTTGTTACGCTCGATCGCAGCGGTCGCGTCGCTCAACCTGGCGACTTCCGACACTTCCACCTTCACCGCGCCCTGATCGGCCATCTCCACAATTTCCGCAAGCAGCGCTGCATCGGGCCGCATCTGGAACCAGATACCGCGCTTGCCCGACGGAGTCTGCGCTGCGATATCCGGTGCGGCCGTGCTGACGATTCTTCCCGCGTCCGCGAGCACCTGCCACGAGTTGGCAAGCGCTTCACCACCCACGAGATCAAGCACCAGATCGATGTCCTTTATCAGCTCCCAGAAAGAGGAAGTCCGGTAATCGATGACCTCATCCGCACCGAGCCCGCGCAGATATCCCGCGTTGATGCCCTGGGCGGTCGTGACGACTCGCGCCCCTGCACGCCGCGCGAACTGAACGGCGAAGCTTCCCACGCCACCGGCCGCACCATGAATCAATACGGTCTGGCCGCGTTTCAGTTCTCCCGCTTCGAACAGAGCTTGCCACGCGGTCAACGCGCCAACCGGAATGGCCGCGGCACGTTCGTCGCTCATGCTGGCGGGTGCCCTGACCAGCGTGTTCGAAGCGATGGCCACAAAATCCGCATAGGCGCCAAGACCGGCCACGGGACCCATGACGCGATTGCCGACAGCGAACCCGCTCACATCGGCGCCGACTTCAACCACCTCGCCAGCGAGTTCAACGCCGAGCGTGGCAGGGAGGGGCAGCGGGAAATCATTCTGCAAGAAGCCATCGCGAATCTTCCAGTCGAGACTGTTGATTCCCGCAGCCCTGACATGGACGACGACCTGGCCTGACGCGGCGGACGGCATCGCGATGCTATCGATCTTCAGGGCGTCGGGCTCGCCATACGCGTGGAGTCGGAGGGCGCGATTCATTGCGCTTTCTCCCAGCGCGGGATAGTCGATATACCCCTTCGCGCCGGGCGAATAAAACGTGTCGCGATCAGGGGTGTTGAGGGGCGCGCGGCCAAGAAAGCGCTGCGGCAAATCCGGATTGGCGAGATACAGACTGCCGAATACGGTTGCGTCGGCGTGGCCCTGTTCGATTAGAGCTTGCGCTGTCTCGTTGGTCAATCCGCCGCCTGCCAGATACGGCCCGTTGAACAACGGTTGAAGGAACGTGCGGTAATCGAATTCACTGCCGGTCTTCACCACATGCAGATACGCCAGCTTGAGCGGCGCGAGTTGCTCGACGAGATATCGATAGGTATCCTTCGGGTTTTCATCGGTCACATCGTTGAAGCCCATTTCAGGCGCGATCTTGATACCCACGCGGTCGCTGCCCGCTTCCTGAGACATCGCGCTCAGTACTTCCAGGATGAATCGGGCGCGATTCGCAAGCGAGCCGCCGTAAAGATCGGTCCGCTGATTTGTCCCCGATGACAAGAACTGCTCGGGCAGATATCCCGAGGCTGCATGCAGTTCAACGCCATCGAAACCGGCCGCCAACGCGTTGCGCGTCGCAAGCCGATATGACCGAACGATTTCCGCGATCTCATCGGTTTCAAGGGCGCGCGGTTGCACAAACTCCTGCGGTCCCGTTGCGGTGAATACCGTGCCGGCGGCCCTGACCGCCGAAGGCGCAACCGGCGTTGCGCCGTTCGGCAAGAGGCTCGGATGAGAGATGCGACCCGTGTGCATGAGTTGCAGGAATATAAGGCCGCCCTTGGCGTGCACTGCGTCGGTGACATGCTTCCAGGCGTCAATTTGCGCTTCGGAATGGATGCCCGGCGTGCGCACGTAGCCTTTGCCCATCGGCGCAGGAAAGGTGCCTTCCGTGATGATCAGGCCGGATCCGGCGCGCTGGCCGTAGTACTCCACCGTCAAGGGTGAGGGCACGCCCGTGATGTCGTCGGCGCGTGAGCGGGTCATCGGCGCCATGACGATGCGGTTGCGCAACGTATGGCGGCCAATACGAGTGTTGCTGAAGAGCGGGTCCATGTCGGTTCCTTGGTTGAGGAGGTGTGTAGACATGGTGCATTGATCCACATAAGGGATAAATAGCTATAATTGAAAACAGTGATCCACCAGTGGAGCAATCGTCGTGGAACTGTTGAGCTGTATGCGTTTGTTCGTGGAAGTCGCGCGGACCAAAAGCTTCAGGGGCGCGGCCGAAGCGCTCGGCATGCCCAACTCAACCTTGTCGCGCCATATCTCGGAGTTGGAGAAGACGATCGGCCTGCAACTGCTGCATCGCTCGACGCGCAAGGTTGAACTCACCGCTGCGGGCGAGGTGTATTTCAAGCGGTGCCAGAGCATTGTCGACGAAGCGCGGATTGCGCATGAATCCTTGCTCGATGTGGTGGAGCGGCCCAGCGGCACGCTGCGGGTATCGATGCCAGTCGATCTCGCGACCGGTCATCTCACGCCAATCCTGCGCGACTTCGCCAACGCTTATCCGCTGATCAGTTTTGAATTCGACGTAACGCCGCGGCGCGTGGACCTGCAGAGCGATTCGTTCGATCTCGCCGTTCGCATTGGACCGCCGCCCACGACTCCATCAACGCTCGTCGCTCGGCAGATCGCTCTGTTGCCGCGTTATCTCTATGCATCGCCCGGCTATCTCAAGGCCGCTGCGCCGCTCGCTCATCCCAGCGACCTGACGAAGCACGTGTTGTGCATCGGACAAGGAGATACGAGCCAGGAGGCAGCCTCAAGGACTTTCCATCGCGGAGAAGAGGGGGTCGATGTGATGATCGCATCGCGCTTTCGGATGAACAGCGTCGGGCTGAGCCGTGCACTGGCGGTCTCGGGGGTGGGTATTGCCGTGCTCGATTCGGAACTCGCCCGTGACGAGGTGGCGTCGGGCCGCTTGCGGAGGATATTGCCTGACTGGAGCCTTACGCCTGTCCCGGTCTATGCGATTACCGATACGCGGCTCTTGCCGGCAAGGACCCGCCTGTTCATCGATTTCATCAAGGCACGGATGAAATAAAGGCTCGATCGACCTTTCGATTCTAGTCAGCTCCAGCGGGGATGCCAGCGTAGAAAGAAGGAATCCTATGTATATAAAAATGCTGATCCGGTGGGCCGACAAGCACGCACGCGCCGCTGGCGCTATGCTACCGGTTCCGCTCAACCGAGGACCATGTCATGAAACAGTCACCAGGATCCACGATCACTTACAAACGCCCTGACGGGAAAGACGTCCAGGGATATTTGGCGACACCGCAGAAACTGGAAGGTGCGCCCGCCATCGTCGTGATTCAGGAATGGTGGGGCTTGAACGACCAGATTCGTGGCGTGGCAGACCGCTTCGCACAATCCGGTTATCTGGTGCTGGTCCCCGATCTCTTTCGAGGGAAGACCACCGTCGAGGAAGCAGAGGCAAATCACCTGCTAGGCGCGCTCGATTTTGCCGACGCCGCCGGTCAGGACGTCGCCGGCGCCGTGCAGTACCTCAAGACACGCTCGGAGCGGGTCGGCGTGACCGGCTATTGCATGGGCGGCGCGCTGACACTGCTGGCGCTGAGCCATGTCCCCGGCATATCTGCAGGCGTGGTGTGGTACGGCTTCCCGCCGCTTGAATATATCGATGCATCGAAGATCACCGCGCCCGTGCTCGGTCATTGGGCGACGCAGGATGAGTTCTTTCCGGCTGAAACGGTCGAGGCACTGGAGAGCAAGCTGACCGAGGCCAAGGTCGATGTGGAGTTCCATCGCTACCTTGCGCATCATGCGTTTGCCAACGAGACCGCGGTCGGGCCGGGTCGTATTGCCAGGACCCAGTTCGATCCGGTCTGGTCGCAGTTGGCGTGGGACCGGACGCTGACCTTTTTCGGCCGCACGCTATGGCCGAACGCCGGCTAGCATTGCTGGTCTCGTAGAGCGGCGGCGTCTTTCGAGCCTGCCGCTTTACAAGAGCGTACAAGCGTTTACAACACCTCAAACACGCTGTAGACCGGTCCATAGGCGAACCGGTGTCCCGTACCCACGGCGATCATCCGGTTCAGCCACTCATACTTTCCTGCTGGTGCTTCGAACATGGGGTTGATCCGGAAGTAGTAGCTTGCCGGGTCGACTTCCTCGCCTTTTTCCAGTCGCGCAATGACATCAGCGGGTCCGTGGCGTACGCCGCGATACGCCATCGTAATGTTCACGCCGTCGTCGGTTTGCAGGATCAGGCGCACGTCGAGCGTCGTGCTTGCGTCGCGGCGCACGGTTTGCCAGTCGGCACCGCCGTCCAGCACCTTGCCTGACAGCCGCTCGCCGGCGAACGTTCCGGACGGCACAATCCCCACGCGGCGAAACGCCCCTGGTGTTTCGCCGACGATCACAATCGGCTTGACGTCGAGCCGCATCACGAACAAAGGGCGGATTTGCACGCTCTGGAGCGGCGCGGGGAGATCATCGAAAAGCGGAGTCGACATGGTTCACCGTTGCGGTGGTTGATAGATGGTTGATCGAGTGATTACAGCGGCGCTACGAGGCGGTCCGTCCGCCATTGACCCTGAGCACTTCGCCGGTCATGAAACTCGATTTGCCAGACGATACGAACACAATAGCGTCGGCGATTTCTTCAGGCGTGCCGGCGCGTTTGAGCGGGACGGCCGCGAGGAAAGCCGCCTTGCGGTCCGTATCGGCGAGCAGCCTGTTCAGCATCGCAGTCTCCACCGGACCCGGGGCGACCGCATTGACCCGTACACCGAACGCGGCGGCCTCAAGCGCCGCAGATTTCGTCAGACCCTCGACCGCGTGTTTGCTCGCCACGTAGAGGGACGCGCCTGCCGCCCCACGCGCACCCATTGTCGACGACAGGTTGACGATGCTGCCGCTGCCTTGCGCGATCATCACGCGTAGTTCGTGTTTCATGGACAGCAGCGTGCCGAGCACATTGGTGTCGAAGACGGCGGCGTAACGCTCGGGCGTCTGCTCGGTCACGGGCGCAGACTCGCCTTCGGAGCCCGCGGCGTTGACCGCCACGTCGAGCCGTCCGAAGCGGGCTACGGTGCCGTCGACGAGATTGCGGACATCGTCTTCAAAACGGACATCGGCCTGAATAAATTCAGCTTCTGCGCCGAACGCATTCAGTTCTGCAGCGAGTTTCCGGCCTTCTTCAATGCGACGCCCCGACACAACGACACGCGCATTTTCGCGCGCGAATGCAAACGCGGCAGCGCGGCCAATGCCGGTCAACGCGCCAGTGATAAGTACAACGGAATGGTCAGACATTTACTTTGCCCCTTGATCGATCAGTGCACGGGTGTATCTTGCTGCCATGCATTGGATGCCGGCGCCCTGGATCAGGCGCCGGCGCTTTCGCTTATACAGTCACGACGATCTTGCCGAACTGACCGTTGGTTTCCAGATAACGATGCACCTCGACCATTTCGTCGAACGTGAAGGTGCGATCGATCACCGGTTTGAGCGCGCCGCTCTCGAGTCCCTTGAGCACGTACTCCACCGCAGCCTTTCGACGCGTTGCGTCTCCGCTCGTCAGCCAGATGTTGTGAGCCTTGACGGTGGTCATCTTGGCGATCATGTCCAGCACGGGCAGCGTTGTCACGTCCGCGCTGAGCGCGCCATAGATGTATGCAGTGCCCTGGAACGAAAGCGCCGAAATAAGCTTCGCGAAGTTCGGACCGCCGACAGGATCGAACACGACGCGCGCGCCCTGGCCACCCGTGATCCGCATGATTTCTTCGACCAGGTCGGTCTCTTCCGTGACGATCACGTGCGCCGCGCCCGCGTCGAGCAACTGCTGCTTCTTGTCGGCGGTGCGTGTTGTTGCGACCGACGTCGCGCCGGCGTAGTTTGCGATCTGGATTGCTGCGAGTCCGACGCTGCTGGACGCGGCCGGGATGATCACAAAATCGCCCTTGCTCACTTTTGCATCTTCGATAAGCGCGCCGTAAGCCGTCACGTACATCATCCAGACCGATGCAGCCTCGGCATACGAAAGCGATTCCGGGTGCTTAACGACCGCGTGCTCCGGCGCGATGATGACTTCGCCGTATGTGTAGTACTGGTTCATCGAGAACGACGGAATCGTGTTGACCTTGTCGCCCGGCGCGAAGCCGGTGACCTCACTTCCGACGGCGTCGACGATACCCGCTGCTTCGTATCCGAGGCCGGCCGGGAACTTGACCGGTTCGATGTACGCGTCCGCGCGCCACATCGCTTCGGCGCGATTGATGCCTATCGCCTTCACTGCGATACGAACTTCGGTGGGACCGGGAGCGGGGACTTCCGTCTCGACGAATTCGAGGACTTCGGGACCGCCGGCTTTGGAAAATTTAATGGTACGTGACATGAGGCTCTCCAGAATAGGTGGATTCAAGCTGGGTTCAGGCAAGGCGCCGAAGCGCCTTTCAGTTCAACCGATTTCTGCGGCTTCTGCGGCGGCCAAAGGAGCAGCCGAATAAGCGGGAAAATCGGAGTAATGCTTTTCGTCGCCGCCCCAAAATGCGGCGCGCACATACGGTGTAAGCGGCAGCTTGTGCTCCAGACGATACGGCAAATCCGGATTCGATGAGAAATGCCGGCCAAACGCGACCAGATCTGCATCGCCGGATGCCACGATCGCTTCGGCACTGTCGCCGTCGAAACCGCCGGCCGCAATGATCGGACCGGAGAAGTACGGGCGGAGATATTTCGTTGCAACTGGCGCTTGCCCTTCGTGTAGCGTGTCATCGCCTTTGATGCGCGGTTCGATCACATGCAGATACGCAATCTTGTATTCGTCGAGGACCTTCGCGACGTAGCTGAAGGTCGCTTCGGGATTGCTGTCGGAGATGCCGCCCCATTCGCCGGAGGGCGAGATGCGCACGCCGACCCGGTCCGCGCCCCACACGGAGATGAGGGCTTCCACGATTTCGCGCAGGAAGCGGACGCGGTTTTCGACCGGGCCGCCGTAAGCGTCGGTGCGCTTGTTGGTCCCGTCCTGGATGAACTGATCCACCAGGTAGCCGTTCGCACCGTGTAGCTCGACGCCGTCGAAACCTGCATCCAGCGCGCGTTTTGCCGCGATGCGAAACTCTTCGACAATGCCCGGGATCTCTTCAATGCCGAGTGCCCGATGCGGCGAAGCCGGCACGAAACCGTCCCTGGTCAGCGCGACGCCATCGAACGGGACGACCGAAGGCGCGACCGGGTCAAGCCCACCGGTCATCTCGACGTGACTTTGACGGCCGCCGTGGATGAGCTGCATGAAGACGCGTCCACCCTTGGCGTGAACGGCATTGGCGACGGCCTTCCAGCCTTCCACCTGACCGTCGTGATAGAAGCTGGCGGCGCCCAGGTACGAGCGGGCGAGGACCGAGATGCTGACGCCTTCGATGATTTCGAGTCCGCCATTCGACGCGCGCTGGCCATAGAAGTCCGCCATCATCGGGCTGGGAATGTCGCCGGGCTGGATGGTGCGCAGGCGGGTCATTGGCGCAAGGACAACGCGATGCGAGAGGGTATAGGCGCCAACTTTCTTCTGAACGAACAAGTGAGCCATGATCTTTCCTTTTAACAGGTGATTCACAATGAGTTTCTGATGGCGGCGGTCTCACAAAGGACCGGCGCCCGGGTTTTATGCGGGGCGTTCGGCCGGGCAGAGACCTCGTCGTACCATCGGCGAAATGCGGTGTGTTCTGCTGGAATCGACATCTTCAGCGCGTTGGCGGCGAAGTCGACGGTGACCAGCGTGGTGATGTCCGCCGCCGAGAATTCATCGCCGGCGACGAACCGGACTGTCTCGAGCCGCTCGTTAAAGTCGGAGAAAAAATTCGCCACGCGTTGTTTGCTGCGCTCGACCAGTTCAGGAATCTGCTCATAGGCATGTGGACCGGAGAGCGCACGGCCTTTCAGTCCGGCAACTGCGTTTCGCACGCCTTCCATGACCGGCGCGAAGCCGTCCAGTTCTGCGCGGCGTTCCCACATGGTGACCAGCGCCTTTGATTCCGGCGTTGTCCCCAGCAACGGAGATTGGCGGTACGCTTCCTCCAGATAACGCCAGATGGCGAGCACTTCCGCAATCACGGTGCCATTGGGCAACGCGAGCGCCGGCACCTGGTTGCGCGGATTGATTGCGCGGTAAGCGTCGGAGAACTGTTCCTTGGCGCCCAGGTCGACCGGTTGCATGGGGATATCGATTCCCTTCTCCGCGATAAAGATGCGCACGCGGCGTGCATTCGGCGAGCCTTTCGATTCGTACAGTACGGGTGTAGAGAGTGTCATTTCAATCATCCTTGGTCGTTTCGTTTAAATCTGGATACCTAATCAATTGGTATTTTTTAACGCACACTTGAAATAGGTTGAATCCGTTCGGGTTAGAGTTTCGAGCCGCCGTCCACACGCAACGTTTCGCCGGTAATCCAGCGCGCCGCATCCGATGCCAGAAAAGCGACCGCGCCGCCAATATCGTCCGGTTGCGCGACCCGTTTTAGCGCTTGCATAGTGAGCGTTGCCTCGCGTCCCGCGTCAGTCTTCGTGAAGCTCGACATGTCTGTTTCGACCACGCCGGGCGCTACCGCATTGACGCGAATACCGCGTGCGCCGAGTGCTGAAGCGAAATGCTTGACGAGCGTATCGACTGCGCCTTTGGTTGCCGCATAGGCCGGGAGCGTGCCCACTGCGGCATGCGCCGCGAGTGACGAGAGCAGGACGACGCTGCTGCCTTTGCACATCACCGGCAGTAATTGCTGCACGAGGAAATAAGGTGCGCGCACATTCACGGCAAACAGGTTGTCGAAATCTTCGACAGTCGTTTCCTCGATGCTCGCCGCTTTTGAAACGCCGGCGTTCGCCACCAGGATGTCCAGTCGATGGCCCACCACCGCGCGTACCTGTTTTGCAAGCGTATGTGGACCGTCTGCATCGCGCAGATTCGCGGCGACCTTTTGAGCGTTGCCGCCGGCCGCACGAATTTCGGCGACGACCGCATCCGCTTCCTTTTCACCGCTGCTGTAGTGAACCAGCACTTGTGCGCCTTGCTTGGCCAGCGCAAGCGCACTAGCCCGGCCGATGCCGCGTGAAGCGCCCGTGACGAGCGCGGTCTTTCCGGTGAGGTTGGTCATGATCAGACTCCTTCAAGTTAGATGACTATGAACGTTGCCTTAGTTGCCTTAGGCGCGTTCGTCGCTTTCGGACAGGAACTGCGCCACATGCGTTACGAAGCGTTCGGGGTACTGGTACAGCGAGCCGTGGTTGGCGTCCGGGTAAATGATCAACTGCGCGTTCGGAATGTTCTGCTGCAGGATCCACGAGTTGATCGAGTAGATGATGACGTCGTTGTCCCCGTTGATTACGAGCGTGGGTTGCGCGAGCGCCGACAGATAATCGAAAGGATTCTCGCGGGGCGCACCCCACTTGGCGAGCGCGGCGAGTTGCGCCGGTGCGACCTTGTCGTTGGCTTCGGGGTCCCGGCCTTCGGTGCGTTGACCCAAGCGCTGCAAGAACTTGCGGCCGGCTGCCTGGCTTGCATCGGACGGCGAGAAGTGCACGCGAAGCCACAAGTGATCCGGCTCCTCGTAAGTCGCGCCGAAAATTTCCTGCGCTTCGGGCGTGAGCGATGCCATGCCTTCGCCGCTGCGGGGACCCGTGCCAACCAGGATCAGGCGGCGTACGAGTTGCGACTCGGCCAGCGCCAATTGCTGTGCGATCAGGCCGCCCATCGAGAAGCCGAGCACGTCGACTTGCGTGAGTCCGAGTGCTTTGATAAAGACCGCGGCGTTGGCAGCCATTTCTTCAATCGACTGCGGTACTTCACCGGACGTGCTGGAGATCCCGGCGTTGTTAAACAGGATCACTTCGCGACCCTGCGCGAGCCCGTTGGTGACTGCGGGATCCCAGTGGTCCATCGTGCCGGTGAAGTGGATGTTTAATACGAGCGGGACGCCGCCCGTCTTGCCGAAGCGCCGGTAAGCGAAGCGGATACCGTTTGCATCTACGAATTGCGTCGGGGCGGTTTGGTGCGTATGACTGGTCATGACAATTCTCCGATATAGATGAAAGGCATGGAGCGAGATCAGTTCCGATTCGTTGCGATGAACACGTTGTTGCCGTTTCGTCGCTGCCTGATGCGTAATCTAGCCGGGCCTTGCGGAAAGTAAAAAGACTTTGTAGGCTGACGGGCATGCCTGAAAAGCATGGCTAAATTGAGGGGAGCGTATGGAGCTTCGACATTTGAGGTATTTCGTGGCCGTCGCGGAGACCGGCAGCCTGACCGTTGCAGCTGAGCGCCGCCTGCATACGTCGCAACCGTCGCTGAGCCGGCAGATTCGCGATCTGGAAGACGAGGTTGGTGCAGAACTGTTCAACCGGAGCGCGCGCGGTGTTGAACTAACGGCGGCGGGCAAGGCGTTTCTTGACCATGCGCGCTTGGCGCTCACCCAAGTCGATGCCGCGATCGAGGCCACTCGCCGCGCCGCGCAACCCAGGAAACAGGTCTTCGCGCTTGGCTTCCTGACGGGTCAGGAAATGACGTGGCTACCACGCGCGATGCAGGTGCTTCGCGATGAGCTGCCGAACATTGACGTGACGGTATCGAGCCACTATTCGCCCGACCTCGCCGATGCGCTCGCGCGCGGCAAGCTCGATCTCGCGTTCTTGCGCGCTGAACCGGGGTTCGATCTGGACTATCGGGTGGTCACCCGGGAAAAGCTGATTGTGCTGATGCCCAGCGATCATTCGCTTACCGAACGAAAATCGATCCGTCCGGAGGACTTCGTGGGCGAGACTTTCATCTTGGCTTCAAACAAGGCAAAAGTGCTGCACGCGGTAATCGAGCAGTATCTGCAACGGAACGGAGTCAACATTACGCCTGAACATGGCGTCGATAATCTCGCGATGGCCATGTCGCTCGTAGCATCCACGCGTGGGCTTGCTCTGATGCCCGAGTATGCGAAGAACTTGCTGCCCTGGTCGGTCGTCAGCCGCCCGCTTGAAGGTGAGACACCGACGGTCGACCTTGTTATTGGCTATAGCAGGTCAAATACCTCTCCTGTCCTGAAGCTGTTTCTGTCGAGAGCAGACGAGCTGACGATGGAGCCTCGCACTTGATCCTCGTGGAAAGGGCGCATTCCATGAGGATCGGGATTTTCCAGGTTCCTAACGCAGCGCTTTTAACGATTCCACCCCGCGCAGGGTATTGCGTTGCCGCCACTGCAGCGCGTCGCTATTGGTGATGCGCAGATCGGGTAGCCGCGAGATGAGCCTGCCTAGCCCCGTTTCGAGTTCGAGCGTCGCGAGCCGCGCACCCAGGCAATGATGAATGCCGGCGCCGAATGAAAGCATGCGGTTTGGCGCCGGGCGTCCGATATCCAGTTCGTCAGGTTTTTCGAACTGCGCCGGATCGCGATTCGCCGAACCGAGCATCATGAACACCATCGTGCCGCGCGCTATCGAATGGTCAGCCGCCTCGATGTCTTCAAATGCCGTGCGCACGATCATTTGCACCGAGCTGTCATACCGCAAGCACTCGCCGATTGCCCTGGGCAGCAACGACGCGTCCCCTTTGAGCCGTGCAAGTTGCTCAGGGTGGCGATGCAGTGCAACCAGCGCATTGCCCAGCATGTTCGATGTCGTCTCATGCCCGGCCACGAACAGCAGCAGCACGTTCGAGATGATCTCGTCATCGGTCAGGGATTCGCCCGCTTCCTCTGCGCGAAGCAGCGCGGACACGAGGTCGTTGCCAGGTTTAGTGCGCCGCTCCTCGACCACGCCTTTGAAATAGCGCTCCAGTGTTTGGGTTGCTTCATTCGATGCGGCAAGGTGTGCGGCGTCCATGGGCGCTGCTTCCAGCGCGTTGCCGAAGTGGCTTGCCGCGGAGCCGAGTTTGACGCCATCTTCCGCGGGCACATCGAGCAACCGGCAGATGACATTCACTGGTAGCGGCAATGCGTAGTCGCTGACCAGGTCGAATTCCGCGCCTGATGCGAAGGTATCGATCAAGGTATCTGCCGTGTCTTGCGTTACGTCGCGAAGCAGGTCGATCTGACGGGCATTGAAAGCCGTCATCAGCAGACTGCGCAGGCGCGTTTGCACGGGCGGGTTCATCATGAGGAACATGCGGCTGAGCGCTTGGAACACGGGCTGTTCGGGGCCGCTTTCGCCGTAGCGCGCCACGACGCTTGGCATATATGTCTTTCCGACTCGGCGGTCGCGCAGCAGCGCGTCAACCACTGCATAGTGGCCGGTGATCACGACATTGGGTGCGAGGGGAACCAGCGCGCCTTCTGCGCGAAGTTGCTCGTAGAAGGGGTAGGGGTTCTCGAAGAAGGCGGGAGAGGAAAGGTTGCTAAATTTCATTGGAGGCGTGGATGAGTGGAAAACCGCGGAGCGATGCAAGGAGTGGGTCGTACGCACTGACAACACATGCACGGGCCGGTTTATTCCATTGAGGGCGGTTGAAAAACCGTAAGGCAGATAGATAGAATGTTGTTGGTAAGCAGTTACCCGAGCAGAAGGGTAACGCTGCCAAAATTCCGCGTTTTGGCGATTGGTGTGATTGGTGTGATTGGTGTGATTGCCTGGATTTTCTGGGGCTAAGCGTAAGCCGCAGGACCTGACGTTAGACAACAGATCTTGACAGGATGGATGATGGACGTACGGATTCGAGAAATGGTATTAGCTGACTATGACGCAGTTGTTGCATTGTGGAAGAGCACACCGGGTGTCGACATTCGTCCGGTTACGGATAGTCGCGACGGGATTGAGCGTTTGCTTGCGCGAAATCCGGGCTTGAGCGTTGTTGCGGTTAGTGGCGATGAGCTCGTCGGTTGCGCGCTTGCTAGCCATGATGGCCGCCGAGGGTTTCTTCAGCACGTCGTGGTTGTACCCGCATTGCGCGGGCAGGGCCTTGCCAAGGCGATGATTGATTTTTGTATCGAGAGACTGCGGGAGCATCACTTGGGATGGGTGCATCTGGATGTTGTTGTTGATAACGAGGTCGCCAAGGCTTTTTGGGAGAAGGCTGGTTGGCACCCTGTTGATACGCTGACGCGGCTTTCACGCGCGCTTTAGGGTTTCGTTCGCACTCGGGGGATGGGTGGGGTGGGCGGGGGCGTTAGGGGTTAGTGGTCGGGGTCAATGCCGGGTTGCTGCTTCTTAGGCCTTCGCGGGTTTTATGTTGGCTTATTTCTTTATCACTATTAGCCACTGCGCGTGGCGGCGCGTCATTTCTTTGTCCAAAGCGACAAAGAAACGAAGCAAAGAAAACGCTTTCACCTCTCTAAAAATTAAGTGTCCACAGCGTGCGGTTTTCATTCATTGGTACCCGAAAAGCACGGTGCTCGCCAGAGCCACGGATGTGTGAACCCCTCTTTCTCCGAACACGGATACCCCACGCTTCGCCACCAGTGACTGAACCTGCCCAAGGGACACCCCGCGCTATCCGCGGAAAACCTTCCACCGAATTTGTACGCATACCGAACCACTTTGCCAACCCCTCAGAAATGAGGGAGCCGATTGGTGAGGCCTAAGCCCGAAATTAACGGCGTAACCCGGGCAGCTAACCCGCGAAGAGCCACACCCATAAAAGCGCGTGAGGCCGTGCGGGTCTGTGGGGCACGGGTGCTTGCCCGAGAGCGTACGGGGCGAAGCGTTTTACTGTCAGGATTCGCGAGAAGGAGGGGTTCAAACATCCTTCGTTCTGGCGAGCACCGTGCTCTTCGGGTACCAATGAATGAAAACCGCACGCTGTGGACACTTAATTTTTAGAGAGGTGAAAGCGTTTTCTTTGCTTCGTTTCTTTGTCGCTTTGGACAAAGAAATGACGTGCCGCCACGCACAGTGGCTAATAGTGATAAAGAAATAAGCCAACATATAACGCGCGAAGACATGGAAAGCAGCAACCCGGCAATTAATCAGACCGCTGACACCAGAACCTAGCAACTGGGCACTGACTCTGACCGCTAACGCAGAACCCGTGCAACCCGGCAATGAACCAGACCGTTAGCCTCAGAACCCCCCCCCGAGTGCGAACGAACCAGCTGCAAGCGAAACCTCTGGCGAAGCATCCAATCCAAATGCTTCGCCAGCATCACCTAAGAATCACCAAAGCAAAGCAAAGCAAAGCAAAGCGCCGATCAACCACAAGCCGGCTTAGCCTTCGTGCAAGCATCCGCCAACTGCGCCGGAGGATCTTTCTTAAAGACGGTTTTATACGATTCGAGCACGTTCGACTGCACAACCGCCAATGACTGCACGCCAATCCACGCCGGTGGCGTCTGTCCAATGAGCGCCTTCATCATGGCCATTGCCTCAGCCACGCCCTGGTCATAAGGCCGCTGCGAACCCGTTGCCTTCAGCGGTCCACCCTTGGCAATCTCGATAGCGGATTCAAGACCAAGATCGACCGTGGTGACCGGAATGTTCACCCCCTGAGCGCGCATCGATGTCAGCGTGTCCAACGCCGGTTGATCCCACACAGCAAACAATCCCTTGACGTCCGGGTTGCCCGTCAAGAAGTCACCCGCGATCTGCCCAACTTTCGACGGATCAGTGAAGTCCACTTGCTTGATCTTGAGGTCGGGCCGATTCTTCTTCATCCAGTCGTTGACCGCTTTAGTGCGCTCCTTCGTACTGAAGTAATCCACGCCGAAATTGACCAGCCCAATGGTCGATCCTTTGGGCACGCACGACGCAAGAACCTTGGCTGCGATCTGGCCATTGCCTTCGCTGTCAGCTGAGATCATCGACGAATATTGTTCCGGATGCTTCAAGCCCGTCGGGACGTTATCCATGAACACCAGCTTGATGCCGGCCTGCGACACCTTCTTGTAGGTTGCCGCGGTCGCAGTCCCATCGACAGGAATGGAAATGATGCCGTCAGGGTGGCGCTGAATAGTGTTCTCGATATCCGCAATCTGCTTGTCGACCTGATACTCGGCCGACGCCGTGCCAATGACTTCCACGCCGTATTTCTTCAGCGTGTCGGTAATGCCCTGCACCTGCAGTTGCGACCAGTCGAGATTCATGGTCTGCATCGAAATGCCAACCTTGAACTTGCCGGCCTTGATCTTCGCCACGTCAGCATCGCTCAGTTTCACCGTATCCACCGACGCCGCCTTTTCGCCATTCGGTCCTTGCCCGACAATTGTTGACGGTCCTATCGATGCAACCTGTAATCCGGTCACGCATTGCGCGCTGGCATCGAAAGAGGACAGGGCCGCAACGCCTGCCGCTGCCATCATGCCGGCTAAAACCATTCTTGAGCCACGACGATGTTTCATGATTCTCCTCCGTTGGTTTTGATGTACTGCGTCCCCTGCCCACTGCATCGCGAGTGATCGGCATCCCCCCGTCACTTCTTTGTAAAGGCGACCGCCGCGACAATGATCGCCCCCTTAATGACAAGCTGAAGCGAAGAACTGACGCCCAGCAAAACAAGACCGTTGTTGAGTGTTCCGATAATCAGGCTGCCCAGCAACGTGCCAAGTACAAAGCCCCTGCCGCCGAACAGGCTGCAACCGCCCAGCGTCACGGAGGCGATCACATCGAGTTCGAGTCCTTGCACGACATCGGGCCGGGCCGCATGAGATCGCGCGGAGAGAACGAGGGCCGCGAGCCCGGCAAGCGCACCGGTGAGAATGAACGCAAGCGTGGTCACGCGCCTGATGTTGATCCCCGAATAAAGCGCTGCGGTCGGGTTGCCGCCGGCTGCATAGATCTGCCGGCCGAAGACGCTGTAGTGAAGCAGCAAGATGCCGGCAATCACCGCGAGCAAGGTCCAGATGATCGGCACCGGCACGCCGAAGATATCGCCCTCGCCAAAGATCGAGACAAAGGAGTCGTTGGTGATGATGACCGGCCGCGTGGTGGTGACCAGCAGTGCTAGCCCGCGCGCCGCGCTAAGCGTCCCCAGCGTGACGAGGAACGACGGAATGTTCAGGCGCGTGACGACGATCCCGTTGATTGCGCCCACGATTGCACCGGTCCCAATGCCCGCAATCGCGCCGATGATCCAGTTGTCGCCAATGTGCGACATCGCGAGTGCAGCGGACATGCCGGACAGCGCCAGTGCGGACCCGACGGACAAGTCGATTTGCCGCGCGATGATCACGAACGTCATGCCGATTGCGATGATGGAAACAAGCGCGGTCTGGCGGCCGATGTTCAGGAAGTTATCGATGGAAAGAAACCATGGCGACGCGAAACTGAACACCACCAGCAGGATGGCAAACGCGAAATAGAGCGCATAAGGCCGGTCGCCCTGCAAAAGGAGCTTTAACAATTGCCACTTGCGGCTACGTTGCGGTTGGGCGGCTTGCCCGTCGGTCGCGGGCGTCGAGACAGAGTCGTTCATGTTGCGAGCTCGATGGAAGAACGGGAAAGCTGAATCAAATGATGCAGCGCTTCGGCGTTGCCGAGATGCGCACGATCCAGGGTATTGACGATGCGGCCATCGACGACAATCGAGATCCGGTCGCACAGGCGCAGAAGCTCATCGAGATCCGACGACACGACGAGGACACCCGTGCCGGCACGAGCGGCGTCCTGGATCACGCCGTATATTTCCTCGCGCGCACCGACGTCGACGCCGACCGTGGGTTCATCGAGTAAAAGCAGCTTGGGCCGCGGGTTATCCCACTTCGCAAAGACCACTTTCTGCTGATTGCCGCCAGACAGGAACTTGACGTACGTGGATGCTCCGGGTGCTTTGACGGCGAGCTTTTTCATCGAGCTTTGCGCCTGTTGCACGGCGGCCTGGCTCCGCAGCCAACCCCAACGGGAAAAGCGCGGCAAGCGCGGCAAAGTCAGGTTTCGTTCGATGGAATGATCGAGGACGAGCCCCTGCACATGGCGGTCCTCCGGCACGAGCGCAACGCCGAGTTTGATGGCGAGAGCCGGCGTTATTCGTGACATCGCCTGATCGTCGATCACAATGCTGCCGGTATCGACTGACCTGAGTCCGAAGATGGTTTCAAGGATCTCGGTACGGCCGCTGCCGATCAATCCCGCGAGTCCGTGGACTTCGCCCTTGCCGACGACGAGGTCAACGTCGCGAATCCGGTCGTTGCCTACTTTGGACAACGTAAGAACCGGCTGGACGGCTTCGGCGGCATCCGTCTTCTCTTGGATAGGCAGATCGCTTGCCGAGCCCGCAGCGGTCCTTTCCCGCGCATGCAGGGCCGCGTGGCCGGGGCCGATGATTGCCGCCACCAGTTGTTTCATGTCGGTGTCCGCCGTTGGGAACATCCCGACATTCGACCCGTCACGGAACACCGTGACACGCTGGGAAATACGAAACACCTCGTTCAACCGATGCGTGACATAGATGACACCCACGCCGCGGCTGGTCACCGTGCGAATAGCATCGAAGAGAATTTGTTCCTCGCCGCCGGTCAGCGCCGAAGTGGGTTCGTCAAGGATCAGTACGCGTACGTCGCCCATCAGCGCCTTGCAGATCTCCGTCATCTGGCGATAGGCGAAGGGGAGGGAACCCACCGGTGTTCGTGCGTCGAGCGGGATGCCGTGGGTACGCAGAAAGTCGTTGACCATGGTCATGAGCTCGCGTTTTTTCACGAAGCCCAGGCGCGTGCGCGGCTCTCGTCCCAGCATCAGGTTTGCACCGACCGACAAGGACTCGACCAGGCTCAGGTCCTGGTAGACGACGGCCACACCGGCCGCGCGTGATTGCGCCGGGGACTCGAACGCGACTCTCTCGCCAGCGATTTCGATGGACCCTTCATCGTAAGCATGGACACCGCTCAGGATCTTGATCAGCGTTGACTTCCCGGCTCCGTTTTCGCCCAGTAACGCATGGACTTCTCCGGGAAGTACTTCGAGGTTGACCCCGCGAAGCGCTTGCACGCCGCCAAACCGCTTGGTAACACCCGCAACACGGATCAACGGAACCTGAGGCGATGATGCGGCCGCAACCGGCTCACTCATCTCGCTTGTCTCCTTCGTCTGCATGACGAAATTCTTTTATGATTTCTGCGATTTTTTGATGTTTGATCGCAAAACAATGTTGTGATCTTCGCATCACGCAAATGGCGAGTCAATAACATTTACGGGCATTTTTGCCAGTTGAAGGTCGTTTAAATGTGATGATCGTATCTTTCGATGTAACTATTATTTCGTTTCTGGTAAACCCGGCTTGAAATTGATTCCATGTTGTTAGCGGCCGATTATGGTGTTTTGGGGTTAACGCGCTGTTCAGCTTTCCGCTTAACTTGCGATAGTCTTTAGCGCATGAAGATCAATCCAGATCACACCTGCCGGGTTTTCGGTTCGCCTTGGGCGGACGTCTATTGCACAGACATTGATAGCGCTCGCCACTACGGTAAACACTGGCACGCAACATTCGGCCTTGGGCTGTTGGAGAGCGGTGCGCAGAGCTCCGCTAGCGGTCGGGGACAGGTCGAGGCGCGGGCGGGAAATCTGATCACGACCAACCCGGGCGAGGTGCATGACGGGCGCCCGATGGGTGGCGTCTCGCGTCGCTGGCGCATGGTCTATCTGGAGCCGCGCGTGATCGGTTCCATGTTGGGCGATCCTCAATCCTGCGCTGCAACGGATGTCGAACTCGCGCGTCCAGTGATAGCAGATGACCGACTTCGTGCTGCATTGCAGGAATTTTTTCGACGTGTGGAGACCGGCGGCCAGCCGTCGTCCAACACGCACGTCCTTGCGTGCGAGGAATCGTTGGTCGAGACCTGCGGGCTCTTGTTGCACTTTCATTCGACAACGTCGCGTGTTCAGGAAATAGGAGGTGACCTAAGAAGGGTTCGCGAGCGGCTAGGCGATGACCTGCTTAATCCGCCAACGCTTACTGAACTAGCCGCCATGTCCGGCCTGAGTAAATACCAGGTGCTGCGCCGCTTCGAAAAGACTTATGGTCTGCCGCCCCATGCGTGGCTGCTGCAACAGCGCACCGAGCGCGCGCGAGGTCTGATTCGAAATGGACTAAGTCTCGCGCATGCCGCCGCGGCTTGTGGCTTCGCGGATCAAAGCCACATGACGCGGCAATTTATCCGTCATTTTGGATTCACCCCCGGTGCGTGGCAGAAGGTTTCTGTGCGCGCGTTGCAATAACGTTCAAGACGAGCGCCGGCGTAAATCGTGACACTGGACCATCTACTTGAAGGAGGTCCGGTTCCATGGATGCGTATGTACACGGCTATCAACAGAATGAGAACGAGCGCCTGCAAAACCAGGCACGAACGCTCACTGACTTGCTGCACTTCGACACCGTTTATCCCGCCGGTCACACCGTGCTGGAAGCCGGATGCGGCGTCGGTGCGCAGACGGTTACGCTGGCCGCGCGTAGTCCGTCCGCATGCTTTACGTCTATCGATATCAATTCTCAGTCGATCGATGCAGCGCAACAAAAGACGCTTGCAGCTGGATTGACGAACGTCACGTTCCAGCAAGCCGATATCTTTTCCCTGCCGTTCGAGCCCGAGTCTTTCGATCACGTTTTTGTCTGTTTCGTGCTGGAGCATCTCGCGCAGCCGATGGAAGCCCTCACGCGGCTCAAGCGTTTGCTCAAGCCGGGCGGTACCGTCACGGTCATTGAAGGGGATCACGGTTCGACCTATTTTCATCCGGATAGCTTGGCGGCGCGTGCGGCCATCCAGTGTCAGATCACGTTGCAACAGCAAGCGGGTGGGAATGCGCTTATCGGCAGGCAGTTATATCCGCTGATGAGCGCGGCGGGTTTCGATCAGATTAGCGTATCGCCGCGCATGGTCTACGCGGACGCAAGCCGTCCCGATCTGGTGGACGGATTCACGCGGAAGACCTTCACCGCGATGATCGAGGGCGTGCGTGCGTCGGCTATATTGGAAGGCTTGATCACGGCGGAAGATTTCGATCGCGGTATCAAGGATTTGCATCGGACCACGCAAGACGATGGCGTGTTTTGCTACACGTTTTTTTAAGGGAATTGGCGGTCGCGAGTCAAGCGCTTGCGTGACTCGCGACGGCGATCGGTCTTTACCTATTTAACCGTGAAACTGTAGTGCCCCTGGGTCCGATGCCCGTCGTCGGCGACGGCAACCCAGGCGACCGAATAAACCCCTGGCGTTAACGCATTCAGCGCAACAGACATATGTTTCTTGTCTGCCGAATCGACCACTGACTTTGCGCTGGTGACAGGCTTGCCCTGTGCATCGGTCACGGCGATCGAACTGAATGCAGGTTCAAGTCCATCGTCGAACTCGATCGCCACTTCCTTTTGCGAAGTCGACACGGTGGATCCAGCGCCCGGTTCCTGATGTTGCGGATAAGCATGGGCGTGAGCGAGTTGCGCATTCGCAAGCGTGGCGGCAGCGATTAACGTACGCACAGTGGCAGAGTTTAAAAGAGCTTTTTTCATGATCAGAAGAGCGGCTTGCCGACAGAGTTAGGGAAGATATCGTCGAAATACAGATGCGCCTGAAGCAGGATGCCAACGTGGTTGCCCGTCGCGCGATTGACCGGAATCTGCGCTTCGATACCTAGTTGACCATAACGATTGAGCCAGATGAAACCGGGGTTGATCGTCCCGGTCGTATGGCCGGAACACGGACCCGCGGTGCAGGTGTTCATCGGGAACTCAACCACCGGAATGAGATTGGCGATCGGCTGCGGCAAGCCAAGGTCCTTCACCTGCTGCTGCAAATACGGAATGCTGTACTGGATCGTTGTACCCCAGTCGAGCGAGTTCGGCGATGATCGCGAGGTTGTCAGATTAGGTCCGATTTCGCCCGTGATCGCGAATGGCTTCAGGAAGCCGAGGCTCGATGGAAGGTCGCCGAAGCCCTTGCCGAAATACACCGTCGGCGTGATGGTGGAAGACGGATCGCCAATCGCGCGAGCACCCGTGCCGCCCAGTTCCGCGTTCACGCCGATCGATGCCATGAACTCATGGCGAGGGTTGGAGTAAGCCAGATATTTCAGGCCGAGCGTGACGTTGTCAAAGCCCCTCGCGGAGCCGCCGTTGGGTGCGTTCTGCGTGACATAGGCACTCCCCATGCTGAACGCCAGATTCGACGTAATCAGCTTGTCCCATTCGAACGAGGCCGTGTTGACATTCATGTTGTCACCGTCGTCGGTCGGGCTTTTGATGTGGCCGTACTGGAAGTCGAATTCATCGCCTACACCTGGGTCGTCCACGGCCATCGTCGCCGGGAAGACCCGGTCGCCGACCACCGCGTGTGCCGAGACAAGCGTGGATCCTGCAAGGCAGGCGGCGCCGGCCGCCCAAATAAGAGCGGCGCGCGCAGGCGCCGCGTGCCGCTTTAAAAGCGTACGCATCTTGAGTCCTTTGTATTAATCCTGGTGAACGGGCTATTGCTCACGCCGATGTTATCGGCGCGAGCAAGCGAGTCGAAAAGATACGGAAGGGTCAGGAAGCGACGGGCGGCGCGCGCGGCTGGGCGGCAATGAAAAGCGGCAACGCGCGAACGGTAGCGCGTACTACAGGAAGCGGAGCAACGGTCGCCGGCACAGCGGCGACGAAGGCCACTGTCGAACCGGTCAGGATGGGGAAGTGAGCGAGCAGGCCGCAATAACCGCAAGCCTGCCAATGCAGTGCACCGGAGTGCGAGGAGGAGTTGGAGGAATCGTTGGGGGAGTCGTTGGGGGAGTCGTTGTTACCCGCTTCGCTAAAGGCCGGGTCAGCCGAGCAATACGTGCTGAGCGCCTGGCGTAGCCGGTCATGCGAGGCTAGTGCGTGCGAGACCGTCGGCGCGATCGAAGTCATCAGGATTGCAAGCAATCCCAGGATGCTTCCGATCTTCATTAAGCGACGGCGGAACATGCTGTGATCAACACCGGACGGTCGACAATATGGCGCCGATTATGCCACGCGTTAATCCCTTCAAAACGCATTAATCTTCATGCGTCAACAAGCGGCATGAAGCGATCGTTCGTGCGTAATTCACGCAGCGTGCGCTTCATCGAACCTAATGCAAGACGTCAGTCACTCAGACGCCTGGCAAGCCAGGAATCTCGACGCCGAATGCCTGCAACAAGAGGATCACATTGAGCGACAACACCGCGCATGCCGCGACAATCGCTGTGATTTTTATCAGCGTCCGGTTCTTGTATGCACCCATGACATCCTGGCGGCACGTGAACCATACGAGTGCCGCCATGGGGAACGGCAGCGCAAGACTGAGCACGACCTGACTCATGACGAGCGCTTGCGTAGCGTTCACGCCCAGCCAGACCACGACGAAACTCGGCACCATGGTGATCGCGCGGCGCAGCCATAGCGGAATGCGGAAACCGACAAACCCCTGCATGATCATTTGACCGGCCATGGTTCCGACCACCGAACTGGAAATGCCGGACGCGATCAACGAGAGCAGGAAAATGCCCGCAGCCGCAATGCCCAAGAGCGGCGCGAGCGTGTGATAAGCGGTTTCAATTTCGGCCACTTCCGGATGACCGGAGTGAAACGCGCCGGATGCCATGATGACCATTGCCATGTTGATCATGCCGGCAATGGTCAGCGCGATGATCACTTCCAGGTTGGAGAACGTGAGCAACCTTTTGCGTTCGCCCTCGGTCTTGGGGGGATGGCGGCCTTGCGTGAGTCCCGAATGAAGAAAGAGTGCGTGCGGCATGACCGTTGCCCCGACAATGCCCACCGCGATGGTCACGGCTTGCGCATCGGGCAAGTCCGGTTTGAACAGATGCAGCCCGACCTGGCCCCACGCTACCGGCGCAATGAAGAGCTCCGCAAGATAAGACAAGCCGATGATGCCGACCAACGCGCCAATGATCAGTTCCAGGGGCCGGTATCCTGCTTTCTCGAAGAACAGCAAGCCGTACGTCACGATCGCCGTGACGGTCATGCCGATCAACAAAGGCATGTGAAAAAGCAAACTCAGGCCGATCGCACCACCGAGGAATTCGGCAAGGTCGGTGGCCATGGCGGCGACTTCGCTGACTCCCCACATGGCATAAACTAGCGGCTTGGGTAAATGATCCCGGCATAGCTCCGCAAGATTGCGCCCGGTGACAATGCCGAGTTTTGCGGAAAGTGACTGGAATAACATGGCAATGATGTTTGCCAGCAGCACAACCCACAATAATCCGTATCCGTATCGCGCACCGGCTTGAATATTCGTGGCGAAATTACCCGGATCCATATAAGCAACGGAGACCACGATTGCGGGTCCGGCGAATGGCAGAAGCACGGACCAGCCCGTGCGGCGGCCTTCCAGCACATCACGCATGGCGAGAGTTGTACTATCGCTCATCGATCGGCTGGATTCAGGGCGGACGCGGTCATCCATTGCTTGACTCAATACGTTAGAGATAATGGGCCGCTTTATGCGGACCGGATTGCGGTCATCATGGCGGTGTCACGTGCAGTGCATTAATTGCTTTATGCGTTTGTTGCTTGTTTGTCCCCTGGTCCGCGCTTAGTCGGCGGTCAGCGAGCGCGTTAAGCAATCAGAGCACAGTTTTAGCCCTTTTGGGCGTTCTCGTCATCAATTCCTTTCAATATGCTTAGCACTGCAATCAGAAACCTTTCGGTAACGGCAGTCGTTACCTTGCTTTTCCATAACTTCGCGCTAGCGGATACGCCGGCCAGTTCCAAAGTCATCGTGCTTGATTCCGGCGAAGCGCAACTCACGTTAATCGACGAAGCGAACCGCAAGGTGGTGGGAACCGCGCCGACAGGCAAGGAGCCGCATCACCTGATGGTGACGCCAGACGGTAACTCGCTTATCGTGGCCGACTCGGTATCGAATGATCTGATCTTTGTCGATCCGCACAGCGGCAAGGTACAAAAGCGGGTGGAGGGCATAGAAGATCCGTACCAGTTAGGTTTTTCTCCCGATCACAAATGGTTCGTTACTGCTGGCCTGAGACTGGACCGCGTCGATATCTACAAATACGACGGTCACGACCTCACGATCGCCAAGCGTATTCCGCTCGCTAAAACGCCTAGCCACATGACGTTTTCGTCGGATGCGAGCACGGTATTCGTGACGTTACAAGATTCGGGTGAGCTTGCCGCAATCGATCTGGCCACGCAAACGGTCAAGTGGAAAATGCCCGTTGGAAATACGCCGGCAGGTCTATGGATGACGCCGGGTGACCGGGACTTGCTGGTGGGCATGACGGGTGAAGACGATGTCGCCGTTGTCGACTGGCGTAAGCAGCAAGTCGTCAAACGCATTCAGACGGGCAAAGGCGCGCACAACTTCCGTAATCTCGACGACGGCAAACATGTTGCTGTGACGAATCGTGTGGCCAGCACGATCAGCATCCTGGACTACACGACGCTGCAGAAGGTTGGGGATATAAGTGGCTTATTGCCCGGACCCGACGACATGGAATTGTCCGCCGATCGCAAGACGCTTTGGGTGACGTTCCGCTTTGCGCGACACGTTGGTGTGATCGATCTCAACAGCCGCAAGCTGATTGACACCATTGCAGTCGGACGTTCTCCGCATGGACTTTATTTTGCGGACCGGGCGCCTGTGTATGCACCGAATCCGGACTGATCACGCGCAGCGTTTTTATTTGGCCTGATTTATTGGTGGCGCTAAAGGGACCCCATGATTACGGAAATCGTCGCGCAGCTGGACAATGCGGTCTCTACGCTGCAGACGCTCTTATACGTCGACGTGGTCCAGCCGATCTTCTTCAAGGTCGGTTTGATGGGCTACGACGAGGACACCTACGACGCGCTCTATTGGGTGATCGTCGGCGCGCTGGAGATCCTGCTGACATTTGCCATTCTGCGGCCGCTGGAAGCATTGCGGCCGATCGAAACATGGCAGGACAGGAAGGCGGTGCGTGCTGATGTGATCTACACGTGGATCGCCAAGCTGGGCATCATCAATCTCACGTTCTTCTTCCTGTTGCAGCCTTTGTTCAATCATTGGCAAAGCCTGATTGCGATCTACGACATACCGAATGTTGACATCGATAACGTCTGGCCCGGCGTGACCGATCAACCGGTCGTGTCGTTCCTGATCTATCTCGTGATCCTGGATTTTGCCGGCTACTGGTATCACCGTTGGCAACATCGCTTTGGCGTGTGGTGGGAGCTGCACGCGGTTCATCACAGTCAACAGCAGATGTCGCTGTGGGCGGACGACCGCAATCATTTCCTCGATGACATCATCCAGGCAGCATTCTTCGCCGCTATTTCGCTTTTTATCGGCGTGCAGCCATCGCAGTTTGTAGTACTGGTCGCGGTTGGCAATGTGCTGCAAAGTATTCAGCATGTGAATGCGCACCTGCCGGTCGTACCGTACCTTGATCGCTTACTCGTGAGTCCTACGTTTCATCGGCGGCATCACGCGATTGGTTACGGTCATGAAGGCACGCGTTATGGATGCAACTTCGGTGTTTTGTTTCCGTGGTGGGATGTGTTGTTCAAGACAGCGGCGTGGAATCGTTCGACTGAGCCCACTGGGATTCGCGACCAGTTGCCCGCGCCGGAAGGTTTGGGACGCAACTATGGGCATGGCGTGTTGGCGCAGCAGTGGCACGCGTTTGGGCGAATTGCGCGGCGGCTGCGCCCGTAGTACGGGGTCTGGTTGAATGTACGGGTTGGGCGTTGGGTGGGGTCAATGCCGGGTTGCTAGGTTCTGGCGTTAGCGGTCTGAGTCATTGCCGGGTTGCTGCTTTCCAGGCATTCGCGGGTTATACGTTAGCTAATTTCTTTAGTAGAGCGAAAAAGTACAGCCAACATATAACCCGCGAAGACCTTGAAAGCAGCACCCCGGCATAGACCCCGACCGCTAACACCAGCAGCTACCCCGCCCATCCCATCCCCCGACATCCCCTTCGCGTTTTTACACTTTCTTTATATCCCCGGCGGTTCTCTTTTCCAGTCGTTTACGCCCGATCAACTAACCTTCAGCACGTCCAAATCCGCTACGGGAGATCAAAACAATGGACCTGCTATATATCGCCGGCATCATCGCCTTCTGGGCAGTGTGCGCGGCCCTGATCATCGGTTGCGACAAACTGCGTCGCGCTCCGGGAGGTCGTCCATGACCACCTGGATGCTGTTCCTGGCAGGTGCTTCGACTCTGCTCTTGTTCGTGTACCTCGTGTACGCACTATTGCGTGCGGAGGATCTGGAATGAACGCCAATACCGTATTTCAAACAGGCCTTTTTATCGTCGTGCTGATCGCGCTCGCGATTCCGCTCGGCCGGTATATGGCCTCCGTGCTCGATGGTTCATCTGTCGTTGTTCGACGCGTCGGCCGGCCAATAGAAACACTGCTGTACAAGCTCGCAGGCGTCGACGACAAGTCGGAAATGTCGTGGAAGCACTATGCATTCGCTGTGCTCGCCTTCAACGCACTCGGCGTGCTCGTCGTGTTCGGCTTCATGCGCTTGCAGCACTGGCTGCCGTCCAATCCGCAAGGCTTTGGTCCGATGACACCGGACGGCGCGTTCAACACCGCGGTCAGCTTCGTGACCAACACGAACTGGCAAGACTACACACCCGAATCGACCGCGAGCTACCTGTCGCAAATGGTCGGCCTGACGGTGCAGAACTTCTTGTCGGCTGCGACCGGCATTGCGGTTGTTGTTGCGCTGATTCGGGGCTTCGCACGTCACACCGCCACGACCATCGGCAACTTCTGGGTCGACCTGACGCGCATCACGCTGTACATCCTTGCGCCGCTGGCAACGGTCATTGCGCTCGTGTTCGTGAGTCAGGGCGTGATCCAGAACTTCGAGTCGTACCAGGATGTCGCCACGCTTCAGACGACGACCTACCAGACGCCGAAGACCGACGCGCAGGGTAATGCCGTCAAGGACGCCAAGGGCAATCCGGTGATGGTGGACAACAAGGTCGAGAAGCAGACGATCGCGATGGGCCCGGTTGCCTCGCAAGAAGCGATCAAGATGCTCGGCACGAATGGCGGCGGCTTCTTTAACGCCAACTCCGCGCATCCGTTCGAAAACCCGACACCGTTCTCCAACTTCGTCCAGATGCTCTCGATGCTGACCATTCCGGCGGCGTTGTGCGTGGTGTTCGGACGCATGGTGGGCGACAAGCGGCAGGGTTACGCAATCCTCGCTGCAATGACGATCGCGTTTGCCATTGCATGCTGGGGTGAAATCTCATTCGAGCAGGCCGGCAATCCGCTGTTCGCGTCGCTTCATGTGGACCAAAGCGCTTCCGCGATGCAGTCAGGCGGGAACACCGAGGGCAAGGAAACACGCTTTGGTATAGCGCAGTCGGGCATCTTCACGGTCGCCACTACGGCTGCGTCGTGCGGTGCTGTGAACAACGCACATGACTCGCTGACACCCATGGGCGGCTTCGTACCACTGTTGCTGATCCAGCTGGGTGAGGTGATCTTCGGCGGTGTGGGTTCGGGCTTATACGGGATGCTGGTCTTCGCCATGCTCGCGGTGTTCGTGGCCGGCCTGATGATCGGTCGCACGCCTGAATATATTGGCAAGAAGATCGAGTCGTACGAGATGAAGATGGTGGCTATTGTCGTGTTGCTGACACCGTTCCTGGTGCTGCTTGGTGCGTCGATCGGCGTGCTGACGGCCGCGGGCACAGCGGGCATATCCAACCCCGGGCCGCACGGTTTCTCCGAGATTCTTTACGCGTATAGCTCGGCGGCCAACAACAACGGCAGCGCCTTTGCGGGTCTCACGGTCAGCACGCCGTTCTACAACATCTCGACCGGCATTGCCATGTGGTTCGGCCGCTTCGGTTCGATCATCCCAGTGCTGGCTATCGCCGGTGCGCTTGCCGCTAAAAAGCGCATTGCGACAACCGCAGGCAGCTTGCCGACACATGGTCCGTTGTTTGTCGTGTTGTTGCTCGGCACAGTCGTGCTAGTCGGTGCACTGACCTACGTTCCCGCGCTTGCGCTGGGTCCCGTGGTCGAGCATCTGATGATGCTCTCGGGCAAATAAGCGGTCACTGATACAGAGGAAAGTATGAACACAATTGTCAAACCGCCAGTGAAGACACCGAACAAGGCGCCGGAGAAAACACCGGAGCCGGGTAGCTCAGGCGGCAACTCTCGCTCGGCAGCACGTTCGATGTTCGACCCCGCCATCGTCATGCCGGCGATCGCGGATTCGTTCAGGAAGCTGGGGCCGCGTACGCAGTTGCGTAACCCGGTGATGTTCTGCGTGTACATCGGCAGTATCCTGACCACGGTGTTGTGGGTCGCGGCTCTCCTGGGCCAGGCTGAAGCACCGGCAGGATTTATCCTCGCGGTCTCGCTGTGGCTGTGGTTCACGGTGCTGTTCGCGAACTTCGCCGAAGCACTGGCCGAGGGCCGTTCGAAAGCACAGGCGGCGTCGCTGCGCAGCGCCAAGCGCGACGTGATGGCGAAGAAGCTGGAGTCGGCAAATCCGAAGTCGTCGTTGCGCATTACGACGGCAACGGAATTGCGCAAGGGCGATATCGTGCTGATCGAAACGGGTGATGTCATCCCGGCGGACGGCGAAGTAATCGACGGCGTGGCTTCAGTCGATGAGTCCGCGATCACGGGCGAATCCGCGCCGGTGATCCGCGAATCGGGCGGCGACTTTACGGCGGTGACGGGCGGTACTCGCGTGCTGTCGGACTGGATCGTGGTGCGCGTGACGGTCAATCCGGGCGAGGCATTCCTCGACCGCATGATCGCGATGGTAGAAGGCGCCAAGCGTCAAAAAACGCCTAACGAAATCGCGTTGACCATCTTGCTCGTGGCACTGAGCCTGGTGCTGTTGTTCGCAACCGCCACGCTGCTGCCGTTCTCGATGTTCTCGGTCAGCGCAGTAAAGGCCGGACACGTGGTGACGATTACCGCGCTGGCCGCGTTGCTGGTCTGCCTGATCCCGACGACCATCGGCGGACTGTTGTCTGCCATCGGTGTGGCCGGTATGAGCCGCATGATGCAGGCAAACGTGATCGCGACTTCCGGCCGCGCAGTGGAAGCCGCGGGTGACGTCGACGTGCTGTTGCTCGACAAGACCGGCACGATCACGCTGGGCAACCGTCAGGCATCCAGCTTCGTGCCGGCTCCGGGTCTCTCGGAGCAGGACTTGGCCGACGCGGCGCAACTGTCGTCGCTGGCTGACGAAACGCCTGAAGGACGCAGTATTGTCGTGCTCGCCAAGCAGCGCTTCAACATTCGTCAACGCGAGATGGCAACGCTCCACGCAACGTTCCTGGGCTTCACCGCACAGACGCGCATGAGCGGTGTCGACTTGCCGGATCGCGAGATTCGCAAGGGCGCGGCCGATGCGGTCAAGTCCTACGTTGAACGTCACGGCGGACGTTATCCGCAGGAAGTGTCGAATGCGGTGGATGAAATAGCACGTCGCGGCAGCACGCCGTTGGTCGTCGCTGACCGGCGCGAAGAAGAAGGTGCACGCGTCCTGGGCGTGATCGAACTGAAGGACATCGTCAAGGGCGGCATCAAGGAGCGCTTTGCCGAGCTGCGCAAGATGGGTATCAAGACCGTGATGGTGACGGGCGATAACCGTCTGACGGCTGCAGCGATTGCGGCTGAAGCGGGTGTTGACGACTTCCTCGCGGAAGCCACGCCTGAAGCGAAGCTGGCGACCATTCGTGGATATCAGGCGGAAGGGCGGCTGGTGGCGATGACCGGCGACGGCACCAACGACGCACCGGCGCTCGCGCAGGCCGACGTTGCCGTGGCAATGAACACCGGCACGCAGGCGGCGAAGGAAGCCGGCAACATGGTCGACCTCGATTCGAATCCAACCAAGCTGATCGAGATTGTCGAGATCGGCAAGCAGATGCTGATGACGCGCGGCTCGCTGACGACGTTCTCTATTGCCAACGACGTAGCCAAGTACTTCGCCATCATCCCGGCCGCGTTTGCATCGACGTACCCGCAATTGCGCGTGCTCGACGTCATGCACCTGACGTCACCGTCGTCCGCCATCTTGTCCGCTGTGATCTTTAACGCGCTGATTATCGTGTTCCTGATCCCGCTGGCGTTGAAGGGCGTGAAGTACCGGCCGCTGGGTGCTGCTGCACTGTTGCGCCGCAATCTGCTGGTGTACGGCCTCGGTGGGATCTTGCTGCCGTTCCCGTTCATCAAGATCATTGACATGATTTTGACGGCGTGCGGCTGGGCCTGATCGTGATGCAGGTGTGCGCGAATCTGGCGCACGCCTGCCTTTATCGGTCTCCTAACAATCTAACTGGATTGAATCATCATGAAAAATATCCTTCGACCCGTGCTCGTTTTGTTCGCGGCATTGACCGTCGTGACGGGGCTGGTCTATCCGGTCGTGGTCACCGCGGTCTCCCACGCCGCCTTTGCAAGTCAGGCAAATGGCAGCCTGATCGAGAGGAACGGCAAGCTGGTCGGCTCGGCCCTGCTGGGCCAGCAATTCGATGCACCCAACTATTTCTGGGGCCGTCTGTCGGCCACATCGCCGAACCCGTATAACCCGCAAGGTTCGAGTGCGTCGAACCTTGGACCAACGAACCCGGCACTGGCCGACGAAGTGAAAGGACGCATCAGCGCGTTGCACGATGCGGACCCGACGAACACGGCGCCTATTCCCGTTGACCTCGTGACATCGTCGGGTAGTGGCCTCGATCCCGAGATCAGCCCGGCAGCCGCCGCGTATCAGATCGATCGTGTTGCCAAGGCACGCAAGCTGTCGCACAACGATGTCGACGCACTGGTTCAGCGTGCGACTAGCGGCCGTCAGTTCGGCATTCTTGGCGAGGCACGCGTGAACGTGCTGAAGCTGAACCTGGCGCTTGACGAAATGAAGCCCGCAAGCTGATATGGACCGGCCCGATCCCGACGAGCTGCTCGACAAGATCCAGCGTGACGAAGAGAAAAAGCAGCGTGGCAGGCTGAAGATTTTCTTCGGTGCATCGGCTGGTGTCGGGAAGACTTATGCCATGTTGCAGGCCGGCCACCGTCGCCGTGAGGAAGGGGTCGATACGGTCGTCGGGATTGTCGAGACCCACGGCCGCAAGGAGACGCTTGCGCTGGTGGAGGGGCTGGATGCCGTACCGCTGACGCTGTACGAATATCGCGGCCGCAAGCTGCCAGAATTCGATCTTGACGCAGCGCTTGCACGCAAGCCGCAACTGATTCTCGTCGATGAACTCGCGCATTCGAACGTGCAGGGCGCGCGACATCTTAAACGGTGGCAGGACGTGTACGAGTTGCTCGACGCCGGTATCGATGTCTACACCACCGTCAACGTCCAGCATCTTGAGAGCCTGAACGATATCGTCGGGCAGATCACGGGCATTCGCGTATGGGAAACCGTGCCGGACCGCGTGTTCGATCTCGCCGATGAAGTCACGCTCGTGGACCTGCCAGCCGAAGAGTTGCTCGACCGGTTGAGGGACGGAAAAGTCTATATGCCGCAGCAAGCGGCAAACGCGGTGAAGAATTTTTTCCGCAAGGGCAACCTGATCGCGTTGCGCGAACTGGCGCTGCGTCGGACCGCTGACCGCGTGGACGCGCAGATGCGTGAGTATCGCGCCGATCAATCCATTAGCCGGATCTGGCAGGCCCGTGAGCGGCTGATTGCTTGCATCGGGCCCGGGCCTGAGAGCGCGACGCTGGTGCGCTCGGCCGCGCGTCTTGCGGCTAGCCTCAAGGCGGACTGGCTCGCGGTTTATGTCGAGACACCGAAGCTGCAGCGGCTGCCTGACGTATGGCGCAAACGCACGCTCGATGCCCTCAAGCTCGCGTCCGAACTAGGCGCGGAGACCGTGACCCTTGACGGCGCCGACGCGGCCGCCACGCTGGTCGCGTACGCGCGCATGCGCAATGTATCCAAGATCGTGGCCGGGGCGTCGGACGCACCGGGCTGGCGGCGTATCTTCGATCGACCCGTTGCCGAAGCGCTGGTGGATCATGCACACGATATTGATGTGACGCTGGTCGGCGTAAAAGCGGCCAAGGAAAGCCGCGAGCGCGATGCAAGTAACCCGGTGTTTGCCGCTGTCCGTAGCGAAGCCCGCTCCTCGCCGAATGCCTATTTTTACGCGGCCGCAATTGGCGTTGCGATTACGGCATTGGCGAGCTTGCTGTCGCGCCATATCGACCTCACGAACCTCGTGATGTTGTATTTGCTCGGCGTCGTGTTTGCCGCGGTCCGGCTCGGACGCGGCCCCGGCGTACTGCTTTCGTTTGTGAGCGTCGCTGCGTTTGATTTTTTCTTTGTACCACCACAGCTTTCCTTCTCCGTTTCAGATACGCAGTACCTGCTTACCTTTTTCGTGATGCTGCTGACCTCACTCACGATCAGTCACCTGACTTCGAATCTTCGACGTCAGGCGCGGGTAGCATCGTTGCGTGAGCGCCGCACGGGCGCCATGTACGCGATGACGCGTGAACTGGGCGGCGCGTTGATGACTGAACAGATCATCGAAATTGGGACCCGCCATGTGGGGGAAATATTTCAGGCGAAGGTCGCTATTTTGCTGCCCGATAGTGCGGAAAAGGTTCGCCAGAAAGTCGATGATCCTAATCCGCAATTCACGCTAGATGCCGTTGATCTCGATCTTGATATCGGCCAGTGGGTTTATGACCAACAAAAACCTGCGGGACGCGGCACGGACACGCTGCCGGCCAGCAATGCGTTGTATCTGCCGCTCAAGGCGCCAATGCGCACACGCGGGGTCTTGGCGCTTATCACCGCCCATGCAGCCGAGCTTGCGGTACCTGAACAACAACGCATGATCGATACGTTCGCTTCTCAGATCGCGCTCGCGTTAGAACGTGTGCACTACGTTGAGATCGCGCAGGATGCGCTGGTCAACATGGAATCGGAGCGCATGCGCAACTCCTTGCTGTCGGCTATTTCGCACGACTTGCGCACGCCGTTGACGTCGATCGTCGGATTCGCTTCTGTGCTTGAGCAGCAGCAGCGCGTTCACAACGGCTCGGCTGACAGCGCCCGTGAACTCGTTCATGCAATTCACGAGGAAGCACTGCGCATGAGCGGGCTCGTGACGAATCTGCTCGACATGGCCCGTCTCCAGGCGGGCAGCATCCGCTTGAACCGGCAGTGGTTGATGCTGGAAGAGGTGGTGGGCGCGGCGCTCGCTGTATGCCGCCGCACGCTCGCCGGACACCCGGTGCAGGTCCGCGTCCCAGCGGACCTGCCGCTGATACAACTGGACGCAGTACTAATGGAACGGCTGCTCGCCAACCTGTTTGAGAACGCAGCGAAATACACGCCGCGCGATTCGTCGCTATCTATTCACGCAGCGGTTGAACAGCAGTCGGGCGAGCGCTACGTGAGAGTCTGCGTCGACGATAACGGCCCAGGTCTTGCGCCGGGCATACAACAAACGCTCTTCGATAAATTCACGCGTGGAGAAAGGGAATCTGCCAAGCCGGGGATCGGTCTGGGCCTCGCAATTTGCCGGGCGATTGTCGAGGCGCATGGCGGAAAGATCGGCGCCGAGAACAGGTTGGATGGTGAAGGGAAAGTGTTGGGCGCGAGGTTCTGGTTCACATTGCCGGCCGATCAAACGCCGCCCTTCGAGGCGCTTCCTGAGGAAGGTGGCGAAGGACCGGACTCCGCCGTGCATCCGGATACTCCATGAGCGAGCCTACGTTGACCATTGTCGTCATAGAAGACGACAAGCAGATTCGCCGTTTCGTAAGAAGTACGCTTGAAGCACAGGGCATGACCGTGTTCGAAGCTGAAACGGGACAGCAGGGTTTGCGTGAAGCGGCGTTTCGGTTGCCGGATCTTATCGTCATTGATCTTGGCTTGCCGGACACGGACGGAATCGATGTGATTCGTGAACTGCGCACCTGGACCGAACAACCATTGATCGTGCTCTCGGCACGCACTCACGAAGACGCGAAGGTGGCTGCACTCGATGCGGGAGCGGACGACTATCTGACCAAGCCCTTTGGTGTGTCGGAGTTGCTCGCGCGAATTCGTGCGCAGCTAAGACGGCGTAACCGAGGCGGTCAGCAGGAGACGCCGCAGGTCAGGTTTGGGTTGGTGTCGGTGGATCTGTCGGAGAGGCGTGTTACGCGTGACGGCGACCTGATCCATCTCACACCGATCGAATACCGGCTGCTGACTACGCTGGTACGTCATGCCGGTCGAGTGATCACGCATCAGCAATTGCTGCGCGAAGTCTGGGGCCCCGCTTATGTGGAGAACCAGCATTATCTGCGTGTCTATATGGGACATCTTCGCCACAAGCTGGAGATTGATCCGGCGCAGCCGGTGCATATTGTGACGGAGACCGGCGTGGGTTACAGGCTTGTGGGTGCGCAGTAGGCGTTGAGATCCCGCGTCTTGATGCGTTCTTGATACGGTTCAGTCCTCTTTCGTCCCGGTCGATATGCTGGACGGCGTAGCCTTCTCGAACGCAAACGAGAAGGGACCGTGATGCATGAGAATCATTCGAAAGAACCAAGACGATCGCGCGCGAAACTTGCCCTCTGCGCGTTTTTGTTCGTGACCGCAAGCGCGGTATACGCAGCCGATGCAACCGACGCAGCCAATGACCGCTTAGTGCCGGACGGGCAAATATCGGCAGGCGTTGAAGTCTCGCCCAGCGACTCACTGCAGGTTGCAAACGTAGCCGCGATGTTATGGCGGCAGTTCCGGGTAGCCCGGCATGAGGGCACGTTGATTGCACAAGCGGTGATCAGCGCGGCGAACGAATATGCAGTGTCTCCCGTGCTCTTGCTCGCGATCATTGCAACCGAGTCAGGATTCGACCGGCAAGCCGTTAGCGTCGCCGGCGCGCAGGGGCTGATGCAGATCCTTCCGACCGCTCATCCGCAGGTATTTGCATCGGGTAACGACCTGACCGAGCCCGCTGAAAATGTGCGGATAGGTTCATCGATCCTGCGTGAGTATCTCGACGCGTCGAACGGCGACCTGGACGTCGCCCTCAAGCGATACAGCGGCGGTGGCAAGGGATATGCCCAACGCGTGGCGTTTCGCATGAGGCGATTCTCGGCCAGCTTGCAGACACCGCCGGACAATACAGCCAAGCTCGCGCTTGCAAGATCGCCTTGACACAATTTTTACACGGCATGCCCGAAACTCTGCTTAGGTTTAACACTGGACCTGCTGTAATCAAGCGACGAACTAACAATTTTCAGCGCCCAATAAAGAGTACCCAATCGTGTTAAAGCTTCATACAGCCATGCGGATCCGGGGCATAGCGAAGGTGGTGTGCGTCGCTATCGTGGCGAACCAGGTGCTGACTCTGGCATTCGCGTACGCGGTGCAGCAACTGGACCCGACTGCGCCAACTATCTTCACGACCATTTTTAGTTTCCTGACGTGTGGTCTCGTCAGCGTATGGTTGCAGTCAGACGCAAGACGCGCGTATTTGCTGGCGCGCGAGAAGGGCTGTATCACACCCGTGGACAAGACCAACCCGGCACTCAAGATCGCGCCCGATTGCCCGAAGTTGTGGCTGGTTGTTCTGCATATCGAAATGAATCCGGCTGCGGTGGGGCTTTAAGCAGCCGGACTGATTGAACTTGCACTGAGCGCATGCAAATCATTCGCGTGACGACCTCGATCGAACGCGGACCGTCGCGTGCGAGTTGTCGCGACGCATCATAGGCGGTCGTCGACTCCCAACATCCTTGGCTAACCAGTTTGGCCCAAGCGCCCACCAAAGTCGCGTTTTCCCCTACGTCTTGAAGGTTGACTAAGAAGCCCAACAGCACCAAACTTCTTCTCAAGGTGTGATCACAGGTCACATATCTCGTAAGGAGATGCTTAATTGACAACACGTGAAACGAGCGCGGACGCGCTGCCGCTCGAGCTGGTGGCGCGCGAGACCATGGCGGGCCGCGTCTACGCCCAGTTGCGCGAGGCGATCATGACAGGGCGGTTTGCTCCCGGTCAGGCGTTGAGCTTGCGCGGGGTGGCCGAGGCAGTCGGGTCATCGACCATGCCGGTGCGCGCGGCGCTCACACGGCTACAAGCCGAAGGCGCGTTGATCGACGGTCCAGGCCGCGCGCTGATGGTGCCGCCCATGACGCTCGACCTGCTCGAAGAACTGCGCGACGTACGGATTGCGCTGGAAGGCTGCGTCGCGAAGCGGGCGGCATCGCGCATGACCAAGGACCATTTGAACGCGCTGCAAGCCGTGTTCGACACCATGGATGCGCACGTCGAAGCCGGCGATGTACCTGCCTACTTGCGCAGCAATTTCGAATTCCACATAGCAATCTATACGCATGGCGCAAGCGACCTGACGCTCGCGACGATCCAGAATCTCTGGATGCGTATTGGCCCGTTCCTGAACCTCGTGGCGCCCGATATCCCGCACATGAGGTTGTCCATGGCGGCGCACCGCAAGATTGTCGATGCCCTCTGGAAGGGCGACGGAGAAGGCGCGCGGGCGGGCATCGAGGAAGATATCGGCGGCGCGGCCGCAGATTTGCGGGAACGCTTGCAGAGCAGGGAAGCAGCGCGGGCCGCCGGTTGAATGGGCCTGTGACCTCGGCCAAAAAGCCGGGCCAAAAATAACGAGGGAGACAAAGCATGTCGGTTCTACAAATGTTGAAACCGCACGCGGGATTGCGCGTGCTGGTCACGGGCGGCGCGTCGGGGATCGGTCTGGTAATCGCGCGTGCTTTTGTCGACGCCGGGTCGCGCGTGCATGTCTGCGACTCGAGCCAGCAAGCTATCGACTCGCTCAACGAAGCCGAACGGACCACCGAGATGAACGCGATTACCACGACGCTCGCGGACGTGTCGGATCGCGCGGCGGTCGACCGCGTATTCGACGACGTGAACACGCAGCTCGGCGGCCTCGATGTGCTGATCAATAACGCGGGAATTGCGGGTCCCACGGGTGGTATCGACGAGATGGACACGGGTGAGTGGGAACAGACCATCGACGTGAATCTGAATGCTCAGTTCTACTTTGCACGTCGCGCGGTGCCGCTGCTGCGCCAGGCGCGCGATGGCGGGGCGATCATCGCGTTGTCATCGGTGGCGGGGCGCCTCGGATACGCGTACCGCACGCCTTATTCTGCGACCAAGTGGGCGGTTGTCGGTCTCACCAAAAGCCTCGCCATTGAATTGGGACCGGACAACATCCGCGTCAATGCCATCCAGCCGGGCATTGTGAAGGGGCCGCGAATTGAAAAGGTGATCGGCGCGCGCGCGCAACAGTTGGGGCTTTCCTACGAGCAGATGGAAAAAGAGTATCTCGCGAAAATTTCCCTGCGCCGCATGACTACGCCGGAAGAAGTGGCGGCGACCGCGCTGTTCCTGTGCTCGCCGGGAGGCAGCGGTATCTCGGGTCAGGCGATCTCGGTGTGCGGCAACGTAGAAGTGCTCTGAACGCTATTCTCATCCGACGAGGGCTTACAGCATGGCAACCAAGCGTAAAGTCATTATTACTTGTGCTCCCACGGGCGCGATTCACACTCCGTCCATGTCACCGTATTTGCCGGTTACACCGCAAGAGATCGGCGACGCAGCGCTCGCTGCTGCCCGAGAAGGCGCGGCGATCCTGCACCTGCATGCACGCGATCCCAACGACGGCAAGCCCACGCAAGACCCCGCCGTGTTCAAGCAGTTCCTGCCGCGTATCAAGGCGGAGACCGACGCCGTGATCAACATCACGAGCGGGGGCAGTCCGCACATGACGGTGGAAGAGCGGTTAAAACCGGCTCACCACTTCAAGCCGGAAGTGGCATCGCTGAACATGGGATCGATGAATTTTGGGCTCTATCCCATGCTCGACCGCTTCAAGGAGTTCAAGCACGACTGGGAGCGCCAGCATCTGGCGAATAGCCGCGACCTGATCTTCAAGAACACGTTCAAGGACATCGAATACATCCTCACTTCGTGCGGCGCAAACGGTACGCGTTTTGAATACGAATGCTACGACATCTCGCACCTGTACAACCTGGCGCATTTCGTTGACCGCGGTCTCGCGAAGCCGCCGTTCTTCGTGCAGAGCGTGTTCGGTCTGCTAGGCGGTATCGGGCCGCATCCGGAAGACCTCATGCACATGCGCCGCACGGCCGACCGCTTGTTCGGAAGCGACTATGTATGGTCGATCCTCGGTGCCGGACGTCATCAGATTCCGCTTGCTACGCTGGGCGTGGCGCAGGGCTCGAACGTGCGGGTGGGACTCGAGGATTCGCTTTGGATCGAAGCGGGCAAGCTGGCTGAATCGAGCGCAGCGCAGGTCGTGAAAATTCGCCAGGTCATAGAAGGCCTCTCGCTGGATATCGCAACCCCGGACGAGGCGCGCGCGATGCTCGGGCTCAAGGGCGCGGCCAACACGAATTTCTAAGGCTGCTTGAGCGGCTGCCAGAGCAGGTGCATGAGCGGGCGCAACTCCTTCCACCCTGGACGATGGAGACTATCGTGGCTGTGTCGAAACTCAAGGTCGTGGCAATGCCAACGGGATGGCTGACTGTCGACCGTTCATCGCAGATCTATGGCCGCTACTATGGCCAGCAGATCAAGGTCCCGGTGTGGTCCACGGCAATCGTGGGCGGCGACAAGAAGATTGTGGTGGATACCGGGATTCACGATCCGGGCTGGGTGTCGAGCTTCGTTTGTCCTTGCGAGCAGGCGCCCGAAGAGCGGCTTGAACGCGCGCTAAAGGAGTACGTGGGCTGGAATGCGGACGACGTGGATATTGTCATCAACACCCATCTGCATTACGACCATTCCGGTGGGAATACGCTTTTCAAGAACGCGCGTTTCGTGATCCAGGCAAGCGAGTGGGAATACGCCGGCCGTCCCTTGCCGACGCAGTCGACGTTCTATCAGGAGTTCCTGATCGGCCGCGAACCGCTCGCGTATTTTCGCTGGCAATTCGTGCACGGTGTAGCCGATATCGCACCCGGTGTACGCGTTGTGCCCACTCCGGGACATACGCCGGGGCACCAGTCGGTGGCGGTGGATACTGCCGATGGCGTGGTCCTGATTGCCGGCGATTGCGCAAGCTGCATGGAAAACATCGTGGATCTGGTGCCGGTGGGCATTGTTCATGAGACCGCGGCCGAACTGGCATCGCTTAAGCGTATTCGCCAGCTCGCTGACTTCGTTATTCCTGGTCACGACCCGAATGTGGTGGCCGGATCGGCGGGCATTCAGCTGCCTGCCAGCGCGCGTCTGAAGCACGTTGAAGATTAGTAGTGCTGGTTTTTAAAGAGGCGTTGAAAAGTACCAAAACATAACCATACGAAGGATCGGAGGAAGACATGAACGCATTGACGAACATCATCCGTCAAGGGACGCGCTTCGCGCTGAGCGCCGCGCTTCTCGCGACGCTGGCCGTCTCGGGGCAAGCCTCGGCAGCGGGTAAATACAAGATTTTCCTGTCGATGAGTTATGTCGGCAATGACTGGCAAACGGAAGCCGCGAACATGGTCAAGGCCATGGCCGTCACGCCGGGACTCAAGGACAAGGTCGACCTGGAAGTGCAGGTCGCCGGCACCGACGCACAGAAGCAGATCCAGCAAATCAACTCGATGGTCCAGGCCGGCGCAAAGGCCATCGTGATCTATCCAATTTCTCCGACCGCGTTGAATCGTGCCATCAAGAACGCCTGTTCGAAGGGCGTCGTAGTGGCAGCGTATGACGGCGAAGTGACCGAGCCGTGCGCCCATAACGTGACGATCGACCAGAAGCAGGCGGGCACCGTCACCGCTGAATGGCTCGCGAAGACCATCAATGGCAAGGGCAATATCGTGCTGATCAACGGCGTACCGGGTACCTCCGTGGATCGTGCGCGTACTGAGGCGGCGAAGGCCGTGTTCGCGAAGTATCCGGGGATCAAGATCGTCGCGGAAGGCACCGGTATGTGGAGCCAGGCAACCGCCAAGACGGAGTTGTCGAAGATCCTCGCCACTAATAGCTGGGACAAGATCGACGGCCTGTGGATGCAGGTGGGCTGCTTCACGGCGGCATCGATGCAGCTCGAAGCCGGCATAGCGGACGACAAGGTCAAGCCGTGCGCGGGTGAATCGTCCAACGGTCATCGCGTGCAGATGTTGCCGCCCGGCACGGTGAAGGGCGACGGCAGTTATCGTTCGATTGGCTACCGGTCCATCTCGTATGGCTCGCCGCCTTACTCTGGCGCGCTGGCGTTGAAGATGGCCGTGGACAAGCTTGACGGTAAGGACTTTCCGGCGCACGTGACGCTCAAATTGCCGCTGGTGGAGACGTCGCAATCGAAACTGTGCACGACCGGTTCTATCGATGAACTGAAGGCTGGCTGCACCGCGTTCATGCCGGACAAAGTTCCGCCGGGCTGGTTTGCGGACATCTATTCGCCGGAGACCACTGAAGTTGGTTTCAACGCGGCGCTGACCGGCAAGCCGGACTAAAGACTAGAGGAGTACGCCATGTCGAGTGCAGGGGCAGAGTCCATGACTATGGAGACAAGCAGCAACGAGTGGGCGCTCGATCTCTCGAAGGTCACCAAGCGGTTCGGCGCCACTGTCGCGCTCGACAACGCGTCGTTCCGCGTTCGGCGCGGCGCCGTTCATGCGCTGCTCGGCGAGAACGGCGCCGGCAAGTCGACGACCGTCAAGCTGTTGTCCGGTCTCATGCAACCGGATGCGGGCAGCATCTCGATCATGGGTCGCGACGTCAACATGCGAAGTCCGAGGGACGCGCATCGTGCGGGTGTGCAGACGGCATTCCAGGAGATGACGCTGGTAGGAGACCTGACGGTCGCGCAGAACCTGCTGATGTCGTACGAACCGACTGGCTGGTTCGGCCGTATCCGGCAACGCGAATCACAGAAGCAAGCGGCGCAATGGCTCGAACGGCTCGAACTGGGCGATATCCGCCCGGGTGCTTATATTCGCGATCTCGCGCTGCCGGTGCGCCAGAAGATCGAGATTGCGAAGGCGCTGGTCCGCCAGCCCGAAGTGCTGCTGCTCGATGAACCTACGTCCGCGCTCTCAGGACGTGACGTTGCGTGGTTGTCGCGACGAATTGATGAATTGAAGGCGCGTGGCGTGACCTTTGTGTTCATCACGCACCGGATGCAGGAAGTGCGTGAGTTCTGTGACAGCCTCACGGTGTATAGAAACGGCCGTGATGTAGGCGCCTTCGATACCGATTCGATCTCGGACGACGAAGTCATTCGCCTCGTGATCGGCCGTTCGATGGACGCCAAATATCCGCCGAAGATTGCTACGCCGTCAACGCTTCAAACACCCGCGATGGAGGGGCGCGGCATCAAGGTGGATGCTGTGGTCAACGACTTCGACCTCACGCTCAAGGCAGGCGAAGTGCACGGCATTGCCGCGCTGCAAGGCATGGGGCAACGCGAAATTTTCGAGGCACTGTTCGGCGCTGAGTTTATTGATGCGGGCGAGATCCTGATCGATGGCAAGCAGGTCACGCTGACCTCGACCGCCGATTCGCTGAAGGCGGGGGTATCGACGAGTTTCCTGCCGGAGGATCGCAAGACCGAGGGTTTGTTCGTGCGTTTGCCCGGCGGCGAGAACGTCTCGTTGCCGGTCATCAAGCGCTTCTCGCGCTTTGGCCTGATCGACAGGAAACGCGAGCAGGCCGCGATCAAGCGTGCGCTCGCGCAAATGGAAGTCAATCCGCGTGCGCTGTACAAGCCGTGCCTGTCTTTCTCGGGCGGCAATCAGCAGAAGATCGCCATGGCGAAATGGCTGCTGACGCAAAGCCGCGTGTGGCTGATGTTCGACCCTACGCGGGGTATCGACGTGGGAACCAAGCACCAGATCTTCGTGCTGATGCGCGCGTTCGCGGCGGCCGGCGGTGCCGTGCTGTTCTATTCCACCGACGTGCCGGAACTGGTCAACGTGTGCGATCGCGTGTCGGTGGTCTATCGCGGGCGCAATGTTGCGGAACTGGCCGGCGACGCGCTCACCGAAGAGAACGTGATGCGCAAGATGCTTTCAAGTTGATGGGCGTATGAAGCTCGGTATGAAGCTAGTTCAGGCAATCAGAGGTCGACTATGAAAATTGCAATAGCGTCGCCGGAAAGCGAGGTCGTGCGACCCGGCGCGCACGTCGGATTACGGGCGCGAGTGGATCACTATCGTGGCTTGATCATTGCGATCGGCGCGCTGCTCGCGATGATGATCGCGTGGGTGTCGTTGTCCGCCACGCCGGTCGGGCTGTACGACGTCGGCTCGGTGATCTCCAGCAGCGCGACGCTCGCGCTGGCGGCGATCGGGCAGACCATCGTCGTGCTGAGCGGCGGTTTCGATCTGTCGGCCTCCGCGGTGGTGTCGCTGTCCAACGTACTTGCCGTGCGCTTCGTCCAGGGCACGCCGATCGAACAATGGGGTGGCGTTGCATTGATTCTGGCAATAGGCGGAGGCATTGGACTGATCAACGGTGCGTTGATCGCATGGTTCCGGTTGCAGTCGATCGTGGTCACGCTTGCCACCATGTTCATGGTGCAGGGCTTGACGCTGTTGATCCAGAACAAACCGGGTGGAAGCATTGGCGATCAGTTTGGCGCTTTCATCACCTCTGATCTCGTGCCCGATAAAGTCCCCATGTCTGCGGCCGTGCTGGTCGTTGCGCTGCTGGTGTGGACCTTTGTTAAACGCACGCGCTTCGGCGTAGGCCTGTATGCGCTTGGCAGCGATCCCGACGGCGCTTACGCGAACGGCATGCCGGTCAGGGGTTATCGGATAGCGACCTATGCACTCGCCGGCATGTTCTACGCGGCGGCGGGATTGTATGTGTCGGCTCAAACCGGCTCCGCCGACCCGCTGGTGGGCCGGCCGTTGCTGCTCTCCATGTTCACGGCTGTCGTGCTGGGCGGCACGTGGCTAGGTGGTGGACGAGGCGGTTGCGTGGGCACGGTCTTCGCCGCAATGACCCTGATGATCACGGTCAATATCCTGCTGGTGCTCAACGTATCCGCGTTCTTTACGACCATCGCGGAGGCCGTGATCCTGATCCTGGCCGTGCTCGGATCGTCGGTCGGCAAGCAGTCGGCGGCGCATCATTGCGCGCGCTACGCCGGACGATGGTTCACGGCGTGGCGTACCGGAACACGCGCGCGCAATGACCCGGGCGCGCGGCGCGTGAAGTTCGAAGTGGAAAACTTCCGTCCGATAGAAAACACGGAGCTCAAGGGGCGTGTTCTGGGCGACTGGATCGAACGCAATCGTGAGTGGGTCAAGTACATCGTGCCGGCGTATCTGCTGTTCTTCGCGGTGATCGCGATCACCGGCGTGGTCTATGGCCCGGGTGTTCTTGCAAGCGCCAACTTCTATACGAGCTTGCTGACGCTGACCTTGTTCCTGGCCGTGTTGGGCCTCGGGCAAGGCGCCGTGATCCTGACCGGCGGACTTGATCTTTCCGTGCCCTGGCTTATCACGCTGTCGGGCGTGTTGCTCACCGGACTCACGCATGGCGTCAACGAAGCGGCGGCGTGGGCCGTGCCGCTGGTGTTATGCGCCGGCTTGCTGGTAGGCGTGTTCAACGGTGTCGGGGTCGTCGTGCTGGGCTTGCCGCCGATCGTGGTCACGCTGGCCGCTAACGGCTTGCTGCAGGGCATCACGCTGATCTATTGCAACGGCTCGCCGCAGGGGTGGGCGCCTTCCGCGATCAGCAATTTCACAAACGGGCGCGTGGGTCCCTTGTCGCTTGCTGCGTGGTGCGTACCGGTGTTCCTCGTCTTGGCATTGCTGTTGCTGCATCGCACGGCCTTTGGGCGACGCGTTTATGCGGTCGGCAATTCGCCGGTGGCGGCGAAGTTGTCGGGCGTGCGTGTGGGCGCAACCTTGATCGCGGTGTATTGTCTTTCAGGTTTGTGTTCGGCCGTGGTGGGCCTGTTGCTTGCCGGCTTCAGCAGCCAGGCTTTCCTCGGCATGGGCGACCCCTACCTGCTGCCTTCCATTGCCGTGGTGGTCGTGGGCGGTGCGTTGATCACCGGCGGCCGTGGTCATTATCTTGGTGTATTCGGCGGCGCGTTGCTATTGACCGCGCTGGGCACGCTACTCGCCGGCACGACCGTGCCGCCTGCCGTGCGCGACATCATCAACGGCCTCGTTGTACTGGCTGCCGTGATCACGTTGCGCGATAAAAAAGCGTGATTGCCCATGGAGCCGCACGATGAGCAAACTGAGCAAACGTATTGCAGTGATTGGATCGGGACGCATAGGCCGCGCGTGGGCGATCGTATTTGCGCGCGCGGGTTTCGAGGTCAGGCTTCATGACGCGGATCGCACGATGCTCGACGGCGCGATTCCGTCCATTCGCGGCAGTGTGTCGGATCTGGCGGGGTACGGGCTGACCGACGAGCCGGAGGAGCGGATCGTGTCGCGTGTCACGGCATGTGAAACACTCGCGGACGCGGTGAGCGATGTCGACTTGGTGCAGGAGAATATTGCGGAAATCGTGGAGGTCAAGCGTACCTTGTTTGCCGAACTGGACAAGCTGACGCGCCCCGACACGCTGCTGGCCAGTTCAACGTCAGGCCTGCCCGCGTCCACGTTCACCGAGGCGCTGGAGGGCCGCGCCCGGTGCTTGGTCGCGCATCCGGTGAATCCGCCTTCGCTGGTGCCGCTGGTCGAGCTATGCGGCGCGCCGTGGACCTCGCCGGACACGCTGACCCGTGCGCGTGCGTTGTACGAAGAGGCGGGCCAGCAGCCTGTCACCGTTGCACGCGAGATCCCGGGCTTTCTACTGAACCGCCTGCAAGGCGTCCTGCTTGACGAAGCATTGAGCCTATACGCACGCGGCTACGCAAGCGCCGCCGATCTCGACACCGTGATGCGCGACGGCCTCGGATTGCGCTGGTCGTTCATGGGGCCGTTTGAAACTATCGACCTGAATGCGCCCGGCGGTGTGACCGATTACGCCGCGCGTTATGGCGCAATGTACCGCTCGTTTGCTAAGGACAGCGTGCCATTCGACTGGTCGCCCGACAGCATTGCAAGACTCGATGCCGAGCGCCGCGATGTCTTGCCGCTCGATGAAATAGAAAGCCGCAGCAGCTGGCGCGACCGGCGCCTGATGGCGTTGCTTGCACATCGCCGCGCCACATCGAAGTCCGATGATGACAACAGTTGATAACCGGAGACAGCAATGATCGAAACCCGTCTGATCGTCGATGCCAACAATCATCTTGGTGAAGGACCGTTGTGGGACGTGAAGGAACAGCGTCTTTACTGGATTGACAGCACCGCTGCCGAGATCAGCAGTTGCCGCGCCGACGGCAGCGACATCCGGCGTTATTTCGTCCCGCGCCACATTGGTTCGATGGCGTTGCGCGAGCGTGGCGGTGCGGTGGTTGCGCTTGCGAACGGCCTGCATTTCTATGACTTCGACGCGCAGACGGTCAAGCTCATTGCCGACCCGGAAAGCGATGATCCCGAGACGCGTTTCAACGACGGCAAGGTGGATCGGCGAGGGCGGTTTATCGCGGGCACGATGGCCTATGACTTCGACCGTTATGACGCAGATCGCGGCCGGCCCTCGAGCCGAAGCGGCGCGCTGTACAGGCTTGACACGGATGGCTCCGTGACGCGGCTGGACGGTGGCATCAGTTGTTCGAATGGGCCGTGCTGGAGCCCGGACAATCGCACGCTCTATTTCGCCGATAGCTACGGCAAAAAGATGTTCGCATACGACTACGACATCGAGACCGGAGCGGTCGTGAACCGGCGGGTGTTTGCATCGGCGCAAGACATGGCCGGTACGTTCGACGGCGCAACAGTCGATGCCGAGGGTTACATCTGGTCGGCGCTCGTTTTTGGTGGACGGATCTTGCGATTTGCGCCGGATGGCAAGCTTGATCGCGTGGTGGAGTTCCCCGTGCGTAACCTGACGAGCGTGATGTTCGGCGGTCCGAATCTGGACATCCTGTTCGTCACCACGATGGGGCGGCCCATGTGGGGCATTCCGCAGAAAGAGCGCGACAAGGGCGGGTTGTTTGCAATCACCGGGCTCGGCGTAAAAGGCTTGCCCGAGCCGCGATTCGCCGGTTAATTCGCCGGCTAAGTCGCCGATCAGGGACGGCGGTGTGCATTACGCGAGCACACCGGGGCGTCCCCAGCTAAATCAGTACGCCGCCCAATGTCCGCGGACCCACACCCACTGATTGGCTTCCCATTTATAGTGTCCCTTCACCCATCGATAACCCGGCGCAGGTTGCGCCGGGACAACTTCGACAACCGGCTCAGGACGCGGCGGCCGGGCGGGTTCCACTACGCAGGCTGTCAGAAAAATGCTAAGGAGTACAACGATTAAACCCTGTTTCATTATTATTCCTTCCTCGATGAAATTAAAAACGTGATTGCTCGCCCGCGTGTTGCACCGTTAAGTCCGCAGCAACCTGCCGGACATCGGGCTAGCGGTCTTCTGCGCGAACAGAGTCGCCCTGACGTGAGCCGGATCGAGACCGAAGGTTTCTCCTGCCGCCGCCGCAATCAGGCTGTCGAGCCCGAGCGTGGGGCGCAGATCCCGCCCCTGATACAGCGCCGACGGTGCGAGCCCCGGCCAGTCCGCCAGAATGCGGCCGCCTTGCACGGCGCCGCCCAGCAACATCGCGGCTGATGCCGTGCCGTGATCCGTACCGCCCGTGCCATTCGCCGTTGCCATGCGTCCGAACTCGGTCGCAACCAGGACGGTCGTGTTCGACCAGTGCTCGCCGAGGCCGTCGCGGATGGACGCCATCATGGTGTCGAGCGCCTTCAGTTGCGCGCCCAGCCGCGGGTTCTGCGCGCTGTGCGTATCCCATCCGCCGGTTTCGATCATCGCAATGCGCGGGCCGTCGCTACGGCCGAGGAAACTCGCGGCAAGCTTGCCAAGGCTCGCCGGGTCCTGACGCGCGCCGGCATCGGCGGCGAGCCCGCGAGCGTCCATCGCCGAGCTCCAGAGCGCGTGAAGCTGCGGGTCGCCCGAATAGAGTTGCGAGACGCGCACGAGCAGGTCGTCGGGCGCCTGCGGCAGCGCGGACGGCGCGTACGACGTCACCTCGGCACGCCCGCGCAACGCCAGCGGCACGGTAGGCGCGAGCGCGATTGCATTGGCTCTGGAAGCGGGCAGCATGGATACCAGCCGGTTCAGCCAGCCGTCCTTTATCTGGTAGGGCGACGTGCCACCGGTTTCGAGTACGTTCTGACCATCGAAGTGCGAACGGTCGCGATACGGCGATGCAATCGCATGCACGAACAGCGCTTGCTGCGCGGCGTACATCTTCGCCGTCTCGACAAGCGAAGGGTGCAGCGCGAACGTGCCATCGAGCTTCGTTGCGGTCGACGGATCAATCGCAAGCGCTCCGCGCAAACGTGCATATGCGGGATCGGCATAAGGCACGACGATGTTGAGACCATCGGCGGCGCCGCGCTGGATCACGAACACAAAGCGCCGGTCCGACTCCACCGAAGCGAATGCCATGCGCGACCCAATCAGCATGGCGCCGGCGCCAGCACCCGCGCACCACAAGAAATTCCGACGCGTGGTCATCGTGTTATCTCCGTTGGAAATCAGGCGAAACAAGCAGCAACGCAAGTGCCGTCGGTGCACTCTCCGCACGAGATAGTTCGGATGCCGTAGCATCGCTTAATGAACCGGCAAGCAACTGGTTGCCGAGTGTGCGTGCATCGAGGGTATCGCCAACGCGTGATGCAAAACGCTGCGCCAGTTCCACCCGGCGCACGAGCGCGTCGGGGGCGGCCCAGCTTGCGGCTATGTCGTCGTAGCCTGCAGGCGACCCCGGCCGCCACACTGGCTGGCCGAGCTGGGTCAGCAAAGGCGCAATCTGCAGGATGCCTAGATCGTTGAGCCCCAGCCCTCGTAGCGACGACACCGTCCAGTCCCAAGGCGTCTTGAACTTGGCATCGACCGGCGACCACGCTTCAGGCGAATCGATCAACACCTGGTACACGCTGGACAGGTCGCCATTCGTCGCGCTGAACACGCCGGCCAGGCGATCGACTAGCGCGGGCGGCGGGGTATCGGCGACAAAATGCCGGGCGAGCTTGACCGCAATGTGCTGCGCGGTCGCGGGTGAGGCAGCCAGATCGTGCAGTACCGCAAGCGCTTGCTGCTCGCCAGGCTGATCGTATTGCCGGTTCATGATGGTCCGTGTTCCCGGTTCATGCAGCGGCTCACGAAACACGAATTGCCCGGGCGAGGCGGCGTCCTTACGCTGGGTCCCCACGCTCATTGCGCCGATGCTCCAGCCCGTCAGCGCACGGGCGAATTCGGTCACGTCGTTCTGGTCGTAGCCGCTGCGCACGCCAAGCGTATGCAACTCCATGATCTCGCGGGCCAGGTTCTCGTTCAGTCCGGGCTTGCGGTCAGGATGCTTCATGGCGGCACGCTCGGCCGCGGGGCTATCGGGGCCGACTGAGCGCGCCTGATCGAGGAAGATCTGCATCGCCGGATGACGTTCGGCCGCGACTAGCATGTCTTCGAATCGGCCCAGTACATGCGGACGGATAGCTTCAGTTTCGAACGAGCCGGCAAGCATGGCCACGGGTGGCTTTTCCACCGATACCGCAAAATGGTTCGACCAGAAAACCACCAGCCGCTCGACAAACGGCGTGGACGTTTGCAGCGCGCTTAGGAATCGCGCGTTGACCGCTGAACGGTAGATATCGCGGAGTTTTTCGTTATAGGCCTTGCGCACGGCCTGGTTGTTGTCGGCGCCGGCGTTGCGGATGGCGCTCTGGCGCTCGGCAAATTCGGCTGCGAGCGCGCTGCTTGATGGTTGGTCTCCTAACGCTGGCGGCGTTACTTGATAGCTTGCGCCGGAGAGCTGGCTCTTGAGCCAGCCCTTTGGATCGGACGGAGCGATGGCGCCCGCGCGGGCACCGAGTCCGAAGCGATTCAGCGCGATCGCAGCAGGGGTTACAGCAGGGGTTACATCAGCCATGGCTGTTCCCACGAATCAAGTTGGTATGGTGCTTGAACGGTGGGGCTGCGTGAATCCGTCGCTGCGCCCCAAGTTTATTTTTTAGGCGGCGGTCCGACATGCAGCGGGCCGTGGCGCTCCAGCGCATCGACGAGTTTGAGCCGTTCATCGGGCGTCAGTGTGCTGGCGAATTCAGCCACCGTCGCCTCGACCCGCGCACGCACCGCAACGTCCGCTTCACGCGTGCGGGCGAGCGCTGTGTCAAGCGCGGCGCGATCGAATTGCGGCGCAACAAGCGCTTGCACGACATCTAACCTGCCCGAGCGCGCGCTAATGATCAGGGGCACGCTCTCACGGCGCGTCTGCCGCAGCGCTTCACGCAACTGGTCCTGACGTTCCGGGGGGAGCTCAGCCGCGGCGAAACGCAAGCCGCGTTGCTGCGCCAGCACCTCTGCCTTTTGCTTCGCCACCCATCGATACGTCCCGCCCGCGATTGCGCCGAGCAGGAAAATGTTGAGCACCAGTGACACGATCAGCAGTGTCTTGAGCCGGGTTATCGCCATGGTCATTGGTCGCTCCAGTCGGCCGTTGCGCTGCTAAATACGGTGCTTTCACCGGTTTGATCGAAGAGGCTCGGCGGGTTCGCCGGCGTGTTGTAGATAGACCCGGTCAACGAAATGGCCAGCACGCCCGCAGCGATTCCGGCCACCCCCGCGCCCACGAGACCCGCGCCCGAGATCCACCAGTGCGGCCGTTTCCACGCGGCTTGCTGACGGGGCGGCTTGATCTGTACAGGCGGTGCGGACGCCAGGATGCGCCGGACCAGTTCGGATTCGGGCGCGGCAACGCTGTGCCTCGAGAGCACAAGGTCGAGCGCCTGGGCGTCGGCCAGAGCGGCCAGAGCGGCAGGGTCACGTTGAGCGAGCAGCGCTTCGGCTTCTGCGCGTTCGGCGGCCGGCCAATGTTCCGGCGTGGCGCCATAAGCCTGGGTGAGGCGGCGAAAACGTTCGGGGGTCATCGGCGTTCCTTTCCAAAGACATGCTCGCCGCGTTCGCCGGCAAGACGGCTGCGCAACGTGCGGCGTGCGCGCGAGAGCAGGCTTTCCAGCGCTTCCACGCTGATGCCCATCAAAGCCGCAGCCTCGACGTTCGATAGTTCCTGGTAATACTGCAATACCAGTGCCTCGCGCTGGCGTGCCGGCAGCGCGGCGAGCGCGGCGGCAATGCGCTCGCTGCGCGCGGTCTCGTCGAGTTGATCTTCCGGCAGCGGCGCCTGGTCGACGGGTTCGGGCGCGTCGTCTTCCGCGACGACATCCTGACGGCGACGCAAGCGGTCATAACACAGGTTGAGCGCCACGCGGTGCAGCCAGGTGTCGAAGCGAGCCTGGCCGCGCTGCCAGCGCGACGCCTGCCTCCAGATCCGTACGAACGCTTCCTGTGCCACGTCGCTTGCCTCGTCACGGTCTCCCAGCATCCGGGTCGCGAGCGCGAGCAGCCGCGGCAGTTTGCGCGCGACCATCTCGCGAACCGCTCCGGGTTCCCTGCCATCGATACGCGCTAACAACTCCGCGTCCGGATCTTCTTCTTTCAATGTTTTTTGTCTCGCAGTACATGTTCAACAGCCTGCGCCGGGAAGGATTGCGACCCGGTGCGCCGGCGCGAGGACTGCTCAGTACACGACGACCGCCGGCCGATAATAAGCCGGCCGCGCGGGATAAACGACACACGCGGAAAGTGCCGCGGCGGCAAACACAATAACGACCAGCGTTTTAAACATGATGTCTGTCCTGGCTCGGAAGGTGATGGAGCTACGGTGAACGTAGGTGACCGTAGCTGAGCGCTGATTAGCGGGCCCAGTGACCTTCGATCCATCGCCAGTTAGGTCCGCGCTGCACCCAGTGACCCGGCACCCAGCGTGCGCCGATCCGCACCGGCCGCCAGTGGCCCGGCACCCATTCGTAGCCGCGGCCGGCCCACCGCCAGTGGCCGCCGTCCCACACATATCCGGGACGCGCGACGGGCACGACTTCCGTGCGCATTGGCGGCGGCGCCGACGGGGCAATGATGACCGCTTGCGCGAATGCCGGCACGCTGGTCAGCGCGGCCACGGCAGTGAGGAGAGCCAAGGCGGTCTTGACTGCAAACGTGGATGAAGCCCGATCTTTTAGTGCTTTCATAACGGTTCCCTGAGATTGAAAAGACGCTCGATGCAGATGTCTGTCGAGTGCTTAAACGCGCGCTTCAGAAAAATCCGTCGCCTAATTTTTGTTTTCTACTCGGGTTGAGTAAACGGGCTTGGCACTGCTCCGGGTGCCCCAGTTTGTAATCTATTAGCAAATAACATGAAAACTTAACTAAAGTATTGTGTTGGCTTACCGTAATATTAAGGTGATTGATCGCAACATTGGCGCAGGTACTTAACTGAGTGAAGCCTGCGTGTCGATCACCCCAACGAGCTAACCAAGGGAGTTCCAGTTTCTATGTCTGACGCAATCAAGTCTGCGGGACAATCTCTGATCAACGGCTCGACCGGCAAAAACACTGACGTCCCCGCGCTTGTCGCGGCTATCGTCAATGCGCGGGTCGCCGGATTGAACGCGGCTAACGTGGCAAAACAGAAGACCAGTACCTCGCAACTGACCGCCGTGGGTTCGTTGAAATCGGTCATGTCGCTGTTGCAAAGCTCGCTGGCGTCCCTGTCCGATGGCAGCGCGTTGTCCGCTGTCATCGCCAAGGCCGACGGCAAGGGTCTGACGGCCACTGCAGGCAAGGGCGCGACCACGGGCAGCTACGCGATCCAGGTCACTAACATAGCGACATCGCAAAGTATTACCTCGGGTGCGTTCGGCGCGAAGGAAACGCTCGGAACCGGCACGCTGAAACTCTCGGTGGGCGGCTCGGACGTTTCGATCAACATCGATTCGTCGAACAACACGCTCAGCGGCATTGCAGCCGCGATCAATTCGGCTTCCGGCAATCCGGGCGTAAGCGCAACGGTGATCACCGGTACGGACGGCGCCCATCTCGTGCTGCACTCATCGACGACGGGCAAGGCAAGCGGTATCTCGGTGGAGGTCACGCCAACCGGCTCGGGCGACAACACGGGGTTATCGAAGCTCAACGTCAGCTCGTCCATATCGACCGTCGACCCAACGGACCCGGCCAAGACCGTGGCGCCGTACACGACCATTGAGACATCGGCGAACTGGAAGCAAACCGCGGCCGGCAGGGACGCGTTGCTGACGGTGGCCGGCACCGAGGTCAGCAGCCCGACCAACAGCGTGACATCGGCTATTGTGGGCTTGTCGATCAACCTGACTTCCGAGTCCGTCGGCACGACCCAGACGCTGAGCATCAGCGCCGACACAACCGCCCAGCAGACCTCGCTCAAGGCTTTCGTCACGGCGTATAACAATTTCATCAGCATGGCTGCGTCGCTGACTTCCTTCGATGCGTCGCAACCCAAGGGTTCGCAAGGTGGCCCGTTGCTCGGCGACTCGATGATGAACACGGTCAGGAACGCGCTTGCCACCGTGATCAGCAAGGGCGTCCCGACTTCTGCGGGCGGCGTCAAGGGAATGGCGAACCTGGGGTCAATCGGCATCACGCTGCAAAAGGACAGCACGTTGAAGATTGACGAAACCGTGTTGAACGCAGCGTTGACCACCAAGCCCGGCACGATCAACGCATTGTTCAGCGCGGGCTCCGGCATCGGCGCGGAGATGAACAAGACCCTCACGACTTTTCTGAAGAAAGATGGCCTGATCGATAACAGGACAAACGCGCTCAACAAGGACCTCGACAACATCAAGGTCCAGGGCACGAAGCTGGATGCATTCGCCACGCAACTGACGAATAGCTACAACGCGCAGTTCACCGCGCTCAATACGCTGATGGCGCATATGGCTAGCAATGCGAGCTATCTGACTGCGTTGTTCGGCGGGGCTAACAGCGCGGGCGCACTGGCCGGCGGCAGGGGTTGACCGGCAACGCACCGCGCGCCGAGTAACGTCATGCGACGGAGGACACGTCAGGCGGTGCGCGCGTTCCCGATGTGCAGATCGTTAAATGTTGTTAGATCGGCCCCTGAAATATTCCATTTCGGCGCGAATGCGGAGACACTGGGATCACCCTTCTGAGGGTGTGTCCCGCGACGAAGTTCCTCCTCGTCGTGCTTGAGTCCCATCCCGCCTGGGTGGGACTTTTTTTAACGTGCGGGTCCTTCCTCGCCACCACGGAACAGGTCGCGCGATGGAATAGAAAAGAGCCGTGGTCTGCCCTTCATCCTGAAGGCGTCGGCTCATGATGATGGGCGACGTGGGACCAGGTTCTGGAAGGTGCCGATAGACCACCCCATGTACCCTTAAACCATCGACACTCTCAGGGACAAGCGACACACCCACTCGCGCCGCAACGAGTCCAAGCGCTGTCTGCAACTCTCGCACTTCGTGTACGGAGGCCGGTTCAAGCGCATGATCGCGCAGTGCCGATAACTGCTGGTTCGCATAACTCGGGCGCGGTGAACTCGGATAAACAATCAGCGTCTCGCGTGCCAACGCCTCCAGCGTCAACTCGACCGAAGCATCGGCTAACGGATAATCTTCCGGCAGCGCGGCAATCATCCGTTCCTCGACGAGTACTTCGCGCGTCAGTTGCACGTCGTCAAAGCGCAGTCGTCCAAAGCCGACATCGATTCGTCCGCCCTTTAATGCACCGAGTTGTTCAAGCGTGAACATCTCGATCAGCGACAATTCGATCTGCGAAGCGGCCTCGCGAAATGCGCGGATGACCTGTGGCAGCGCGCCATAAAGAATGACGGCACGAAGCCGATCACAATGCGTTCCGCCTGTTGTGCGAGCCTGCAGGTGAGCGGCACGAGCTCGTCGCTTTCATCGACAAGGCGCTTTGCCTGTGTATAGAAAACTCGGCCCGCTTCGGTCAAACGCAAAGGCCGCGAACCATGTTCGAACAGCGCCAATCCGACAATTTCTTCTATCTGCTGTATCTGCCTGCTAAGCGGCGGCTGCGTCATGTGGAGACGACTGGCCGCGCGCGTGATGTTCATTTCTTCGGCTTCATTTCTTCGGCTACCGCGATGAAATAGCGGGGTTGTCGCAGCTCCATGCAGACCTCAGACGGTTAATGACCCAACGGTATTATCGACACGTTCGAGGCGCAGGGCGCGCTTTGAGCGAGTAGCCTGATCAACGATGCAATCAGCGATCCTTGGCGGCTTGTTCAACCGCACCGCCGGGCGATGGGGCCGGCGCTCTATCGACCATGTTGGTCCTGAGAATCCAGTTGTAAATTGCGCCCCCGATCATCAGTGCCGAGGTGCCAAAAAACACTTCGCGCATGCCGAAATGTCCTCCGACGAAACCGCCGGCAAGCGGTCCGACAACCTGCCCGGTATATTGCGCGGACGTCGAATAACCGAGCATATTGCCCGCAACGGACGCCGGCACGTTATGCCGGATCACGCTGGCAACGCAAGGCAACAGTCCGCCGAGTGCCAGACCCATCAGGAATCGCAGCCCCACTAATTGCCAGCCTTGCGTGACAAACGCTTGCGGGATCAGCAGAATGCCTGATACCGCCAGGCAACCGATAATGACGGTCCAATGCCCCAGGCGATCGGCGAGCTTACCCAGGTACGAGGCCGAGAGAATGCTGCCCAATGCTGCCTCCGACATCACCAGTCCCGCGACAAACGTGACCTGGCGGACATCGACTACTTGCGCCACGTAGACCGTGATGATCGGCTCGATCGACATGTTTGCCAGCATCAGGAGCATGCCGGTCACCAGCATGGCAACGGTCGGCCGCTTGTCTGCGATCTGGGCCCAACTGCCGCGCTGTTTCCCCTTCTTGTTCAAGCCCGGATGACGCTCGTTCTTGACGAAGAATACGGTCGCGAGGAACGTAATAAAAATAAGTGCACCGGACGCGAGAAAGGTCGACCGTATGCCGATCAGCGGCGGCAACGATCCACCAATAAGGGGGCCGACCAGATTGCCGGCCATGATGCCGGAAGACAGGACCCCGAGCGCCCAGCCGCATCGCTCTTTCGGTGTCTGCGTGGCGACCAGCACGGTAGAACCCGATGCAAAACCGCCAAGCAAACCCGCGAGCAGCCTGAGACCGACGAGTTGCCAGACGTTATGCGCCATCCCCATCAGGGACATGATGATGGCCATGCCGAGGCTGGCGCGGATCAGCATCGGCTTGCGGCCGTAGAGATCGGCAAGCTTTCCCCAAAGCGGCGCGGTCAATGCCGCGGTAAAAAATGTCGCCCCATAAGCGACGCCCGACCACTGGACGATCGCGGCGTGGTCCTTGACGCCTAACTGCTCCACGTAAAGCGGCAAGAACGGCAGCATGAGCGTCATGGCCACGATGGTCGTGAACGATCCAAATACGCAGACGATGAGATTGCGCCGCCAGTGGGTGAACTCTTCCGTCTCCGGAGGCGTGTCATGACTGCCCTGAGGTGCGCTTGCCGTTTGTTTGTCCATCGTTCTGTCCAGGTCGGCGTGGAGTTGCATTTGCCCTGCGACCTCTTGAGGGCCGGAGCAACCGCTTCGCGCAAAGCAAGCAAGCGAGCGGCTTCAACCCGGATCTTACGGCGTGAGTCGCGGTGCAGCCAGTCCGCTACCTATACCGGTATGGCGACTACCCGGCAGGTCTTTTTGAGTATTCCGGTCGCGGTCTTGATTGCGTCCTTGCGCAAGTGAGAGGCGGTGATTCGTGAGAACCGCTAAAGATTGCCCGCCAACCGCCGATAAATTGGTGACGTTTGCTTTTTTCCGCCAACCGTCAAGGACAGCCCGGCTGCCCATCCCCAATCCGCACTGCAATCCACAATCCGCACACGAACGCATTTCCACTGCAACGCAAGACTTCTAAAGATCGACGATATGACGCCAGAGGCAAGGCCACGCATGTCTGCCCGGCACCGGCTTAAGGAATTTGAAAGACAGTAAGTTGAAAGAAAGTCATATCGCCGAATGGCTCGCTAAAGCAGAAATACGTGTGTTTTAAATTCCAATCTACAAGGTCATTTTGATGAGCCAGTTCAAAGTTGTGACCCGCCTCTCGGCTGCTTTTGGTGCCTTACTTGTTCTTCTCGGCGTGGTGTCTGTCGTCGGTTTGATCGGCATGTCAAAGATTAACGCGGCGCTGACGAGTATTGTCGACCGCAGCACGGAAGAGATGACGCTTGCCCAAACAATGCGCTCGTCTCTCGATCAACGTTCTATCGCGATCCGCGACATGATGCTGGTCGATAACGAGGCCGACACGAAGGCCATCGTGGAAAAAATAAAGCACGAAGAGGGGATCTATGCGGACGCGTCGCGAGCCTTGAATGACATCTTCGTGTCGAGCGGATTAATAACCGACACAGAGCAAACACTGCTCGCCAGGCTGGTAACGGATGAAGCCTCCACGCGGCCGCTCATGGCCAACGTCGCCCAGCTCATCGTTTCCAACGACAAAGCGTCGGCGGGAAAGGCCTTATTGCAAGACGTCGTTCCAAAACAAACTCAATGGCGAACCACGCTTCGATCGTTGATCGAGCTTGAGAAAACGACGATGCACGACAAGGCAAACCGCGCCGAAAGCAGCTACGCGCAGCTTAGAATCGTCACCATCAGCGCAGCGCTTGCCGCGTTGATCGTCGGCGTGATAGCCGCGTTACTGATCACGCGCAGCATCCTGAATCAACTCGGCGCGGAGCCTGGCGAAGCGCAACGCGTTGCTAGCGAAATTGCGGACGGAAACCTTGCGGTACGCGTAGTAGTTGCGCCGGGTGCAAGTGGGAGTTTGATGGCATCGCTTGAGGCAATGCGCGCGCAATTGAGCAGCATAGTCTCGGGGATCAAGACATCGGCCGATTCGATCGCGGTCGCGGCGAATGAAATGGCGCAGGGTAATGTCGACTTATCGCAACGCACCGAGGAACAAGCGGCTTCGCTTGAACAGACGGCGGCGAGCATGGAAGAGCTGACGTCTACGGTAAAGCAGAATACCGACAATGCAAAACAGGCGAACATGCTTGCCCAAACTGCGTCCGACGCAGCCACCGCAGGTGGGCAGGTGGTTGAACGCGTGGTGACGAAGATGCGGGATATATCCGCTAGCTCGTCGAAGGTGGGAGAGATCATCAACCTGATCGAGAGCATTGCATTTCAAACCAATATCCTTGCGCTGAACGCGGCTGTTGAGGCGGCACGCGCCGGTGAGCAGGGGCGCGGTTTCGCTGTCGTGGCAGGCGAAGTGCGGACGCTGGCCCAACGCTGTGCCAGCGCGGCCAAGCAAGTGAAGGATCAGATTGGTGAGTCGCTCGACCACGTCGATACGGGTTCGGGCCTGGTAGCCGAGGCAGGCAAAAGCATGGGCGAATTGTTGAGCTCGGTTAAACAGGTGACCGACATCATGGGCGAAATCTCAGCGGCGTCGTCAGAGCAAAGCACGGGCATTGAACAGGTCAGCGTTGCTGTCGGGCAGATGGACGAGGTGACGCAACAAAACGCTGCGTTGGTCGAACAAGCAACGGCGGCAGCGCAGGCAATGGCCGATCAAGCCAGGAGCTTGCGCGAAGCGGTGGGCGTTTTCAGGGTGGGAGTGGGAAGCCACTGAAGCCGACCGGTCGCGGACGAATTTGCCCGCTTGGAATCGCCGGCGGAAGGGCTGCCCAACCGCAGCGCTTAAGCTTTCGCCGGTGTGCCTTGTAGTACTTATTCGGAAATTATTGTGCGTAGGGCTTGGTCTTTTTACGATCAGTGTTTGCGACAGGCTTGATCACGGACGCGCTTGAACTGGGCGTTGAAGCTGCTCGTTGCACGTCTTTGGAATCTTGCGATGCGTCGGCAGCGGGCATCGGCAGCGGTTTGTTGGGGTTCGCCAGGTTATACAACGCCGTGCCCAGCTGTCCTGCCGCGACCCCCTCTTCGTAGTCGTCAGGGCTCTGAGCATGCGCGAAAGCAATTAAAGAAAATGCGGCGAGGGTCACAGTCTTTAGATGTTTCATTTCCCTCTCCCTTGTAGCTGGACCCTCAAGACGGTCACGAAGTGACCGATAAATCACCGGCATTTTTGTTAGAGAGTCGATACCGCGAACGTCGCTGCATCGACCGTTAGCCGTGCTCAGCGGGCTCGTCTTGCAAGACTTGAGAATGACTATTCGATTTATAGCCCCTCCTCTTTACAAATAGCTCGCACCCCTCTAAGTCCCGTGCTGATTCACATTTGCCGTTTATTGGAGCGGCTTGTGGGAAAACGAAGTAGGTATTTCATCCTACGAATACCGGTTTTTCCTGGCTATCGAAACACGAGGCGCAGGCTAGGCGCCGCGGATAGTACGGAGCGCTAAAAAATGCGATCGAATGGCGGAGATTCGGCATTTTTTTACCGCGAATTCCATACTTAGCTTTGCAGAGGGTTTACCGCAGGCCAAATGAGACCTTTTGCATCGTTTGTTTCTACTACGAACTTTCCTGCCACGACCGGATTTTTTCACTGTTATTAAACTTTTCCCCGCAAAGGCCGTTATTAGAGTGGGGATCACTATCGGGTCTAGTGCGACTGGCACTTTACACAACGCGTTTGGCCTCAGGGCGGCGATCACCGAGTACGTCATCGTAGCCTCGGCAATCCGCTTTCAATGCTGAAAGAAACCCGTTCGCGAACGTCATCTTGGTCGACACGTAACTAGCGGACACGGTCGCGGTAGCGCGTGAGTGCTCGCCCTTCAAGACGATGCAGCGGGTCGCACTTATTTTCAAAACACAGACGCGGATAAGCGTCGCCGGTTGAATGAGTTCAAGTCGGGACCGGTTTTTCACGAGATGCGGCACCGCGCCGCGCGACGTGCTGAACTCGTCGCAGTGAAGAGCGCGCCCGACTCAATGCTCGATTCAACCGGCTATATCAACGAAGTTTGGGGCGGCTGAAAGCGTCGAAGTCATGCTGAGTTCACTAGTGGGGCGCGTGCGTTGAAAGATTCCGACGACCCGCGCGCTAGCGACTTGAACAGTAAAGAACGACAGCCAAGCAGAACCGGAGCAGGCATCATGCGTCTCAATTCACGAAATCTGGATAGCGCGGACAGTGGCATCGCATTGATGGCTTCGGGTGTAGTGACTGCTCAGATTATTCGGCTGCGCCGGCTGGGTGCGAACGTACCCCCTGCGCTTCGGCGTCTGCTCGAAGCCTACGTACTGTTCCCGCTATTTGCAGCAATGCTGCTCGTGCTCGCGTGGACGGCCGTCATTCATCTGGTGAAGGTTGAACACGCGGTTGCACGGGACGCAGCTGTAGAGTTGAGCCACGAACTCGCCGATACCTATGAAGCGCAGTTGGTGCGTGATCTCGTTGCCATAGACCAGGTGCTCAAGACGGTCAAGTACGTGTACGAAACGAGAGGCGGCGTGCGCTTGTCGGAGCTGCAGGACCAGGGGCTGCTGCCATTCGTGATCGGGTTCAAGGTAGCGATCGTCGGTAGTGACGGCCATCTGCGCGACGCAACCCGCGTGCAAGCGCCTGCTACCGTCATGGACGAGCCGTATTTCACCGTGCAGCGCGATCGCAAGAATGACAGTCCGGCGCCGTTTGTCAGCCAGGTGACTCGCAACGCGATCACGGGTACCCCGGAAATTATCTTCAGCCGGCGGCTGAAGAATGCAGCCGGAGAATTTGGTGGCATCGTCATGCTTTCTGTTAACCCCAGCTATTTCACGAGCAGTTACGACCGCTCGCGCATGGGCAACGACGGTGTCATGGCGCTGCTCGGCACCGATGGCGTGATGCGTGCCGAGCAGGTAGGGAAGCAGTCGTTGTGGGGTGCGGTTCTCCCGAAGATGGCTATGGACGCCGCCGAAATGCCTTCCGATTTACTTGCCGTGCAGCCGTGGGATCACGGTGTGCGCCGCTATACAAACTTGCGTCAGTTGCAGGGTTTCCCGCTGACCGCCATAGTCGGTCTCGGTCAGGAAGAACAACTCGCGCAGTTCCGGAATCATCGGCGCGCTTACCTGCTGTGGGCGAGCTTCGGCAGTGTGGCGCTGATCCTGCTGGCAGGTGCACTTAGCCGCTCGAGCTGGCTGCTCGCGGCAAGCCGGCGGCGAGCACGGCGGGCACAACAGACTTACTACGCTGCCTCGGAAGCGAGTCTCGACGCATTTTTTGTCCTTCGCAGCGAACTCGACACGAACGGCAAGATTGTTGGCTTCAGGGTGCAAGATACCAACCGGCGCGGCGCTGACGTATCTGGATTACCGCGCGACCGCTTGATCGGCCGGGCACTCGACGTCGCGTTTCCTCGATCTCGCCACGACGGCATGCTTGACGAATTTGCGATCGTCGCGAGGACGGGCGTGGTCGAGGAGCGGGAGTGGCTGCACGAGCGGCCCGACGCATCGTCGACGTGGTTGCATCGGCAAGTCGTACGCGTGGAAGACGGCGTAGTCGTAATGATGCGCGACATCAGTTCCCGGAAACACGCTGAGGTCCGGCGCGCGGAGCAGAATCGCGTGCTGGAAATGATCGCCACCAGCACACCGCTCGCAGACGTTCTGTCCTCCATGATCAAGCTGCTTGAGTCACAAATTGCAGGGTCGGTATGTGCCGCCTTGCTGTGTGACGACGATGGCCGGCACTTGAAATTAGGCGCTGCGCCCAGCTTGCCCGAGCGTTATGGCAAGCAGGTACGCGGCTCGCTGATTGGCCAGGATGCGGGACCAAGCGGTCGAGCGGTGCACTATCGCCATGCGGTGTACGTCCCGGACGTCAGGCAGGATCCGCATCTGGTTGACCAGATGGAAAGCTGCGGCGTGCTTGGCTACGGCGCATGCTGGGCGCAGCCCATTCTGTCCCACGACGGCAGCGCCCTTGGCGTCCTTACGCTATTCGTTCGGTTTCCACATGAACCGAAAGAGAGCGAGGGACAGGCTATTGCCATGGCGACGCGCATTGCCGGCATTGCGATCGAACGCAGTCAGGCAGAGCAACGCATCCGTCACATGGCGAATCACGATGCTCTAACGGGTCTTCCCAACCGTACCGCGCTGTCTGACCGGCTTAATCAGGTCTTGCTTCATGCACAACGTTATCAGCGTGGCGTGACCGTGGTGTTCATCGACCTCGATAATTTCAAGTTGATCAACGACAGCCTCGGGCATCGCGCCGGCGACGGCCTGTTGAAAATCGTGGCTGACCGCATGGTGCGGTGCGTGCGGCGCACGGACACGGTAGTGCGGCTCGGCGGTGACGAGTTTGTGGTTGTTCTTTTTGACCAGGCACCGCAGGGAGCGGATATTACGGTGACCATCGAAAAGATTCGCGATGCGATCCGTGAGCCGGTCAAGCTGAACGATCAGAATTTCCAGGTGACGTGCAGCATGGGACTCGCTAGCTATCCTAACGATGGCCTTGATGCTGATACGCTGCTGATGAACGCCGACGCTGCGATGTATCGCGCGAAAGAGATGGGCCGCAACAACTACCAGTTGTACACGTCCGAGATAAACATCAAGGTGCACGAGAAACTGCGGCTTCAGGAGCAGTTGCGGCACGCGCTTGCGAACGAGGAATTTCGTTTGGTGTATCAGCCCCAGGTCGATTTGCGAACCGAGAAGATCTTTGGTGTGGAAGCGCTGTTACGTTGGGATCACCCGACAGAAGGCTTGGTCTCTCCAACCACGTTCATTCCGCTTGCAGAGGAAACGGGGCTGATTGTGCCTATAGGTGACTGGGTGCTGCATACGGCTTGTCACCAGAATAAGACTTGGCAGGATGCGGGCATGGCGCCCATGACCATTTCGGTCAACGTCTCGGCGCGGCAATTTTTGCAGAAGGATTGGGTGGCGCGTGTGGCGCATGCGCTGGCGGTGAGCGGGCTCGATGCGCAGTATCTCGAGCTTGAGCTCACCGAAAGTCTCATCATGCAGGATCTCGATGGCGCCATTGTGATCATGACCCAATTGCAGGGCATGGGCGTGCGGCTGTCTATCGATGACTTTGGGACTGGCTATTCCAGCTTGAGTGCGTTGAAACATTTCCCGATCGTGCGACTGAAAATAGATCAGTCGTTTGTGCGCGAGTTACCTGACGGCGAGGATAACCGCGCGATTGCGCGGGCCGTTATTTCGCTTGGGCGCCAATTGAATCTCAAGGTCATTGCCGAAGGCGTCGAGACTGAGAAGCAACTCAATTTCCTGCGCGACAACGATTGTCATGAAATTCAGGGTTATCACTACAGCAAGCCGGTGACGCCACTCGAGTTGGAGCAATTGCTGAAGCAGCCTTTCGCGTGGCCTGCGGACGGGTCCGACGACTATGAACTTCGCCAGTCGTCGGTGTGGCCTGTGTCGGCGACAAGCCGTGAAGGTTAGCCGTTTTGATATTGCTGAGCGCCGTGCACACTGCCACGGCCAACGCCGTTAATCGTTGCGTGCGGGGAGCGGCTGATCTCATGGGTCAGGAGTTGATCGTTCGTGCTCGGGGGATGTTAGTGGTCAGGGTTAGTGCCGGGTTGGTGCTTTCCAGGGCTTCGCGCGTTTAGTGTTGGCTGTTTTCTTTATCACTATTAGCCACTGCGCGTGGCGGCGCGTTATTTCCTGGTCCTTAGCGACAAAGAAACGAAGCAAAGAAAGCGCTTTAACCGCTCTAAAAATTAAGTGTCCACAGCGTGCAGTTTTGATTCATGGGTACCCGAAGAGCACGGTGCTCGCCAGAACCACCGAGGTGTGAAACCCTCCTTCTCGCGAATCCTGACATTAACACGCTTCGCCCCGTACGCTCTCGGGCAAGCACCAGTGCCCCACGGGCCCGCACGGCCTCACGTACTTTTATGGGTGTGGTGCTTCGCGAGTTAGCTGGTCGGTTCGCGTTGTTATTTCGGGGGTTAGGCCTTACACATTTTGCAGCATCGTTTCTCGATGGGTTGTAAAGATGGTGCGGTATGCATACAAATTTTGAGGTTGGTTTTCCGCGGATAGCGCGGGGCGCTCCTTGGGCGGGTTCAGTCACTGGTGCTAGCCCGAGAGCGTACGGGGCGAAGCGTGTTAATGTCAGGATTCGCGAGAAGGAGGGTTTCAAACATCCGTAGCTCTTGCGAGCACCGTGCTTTTCGGGTACCCATGAAATGGAACTGCACGCTGTGGACACTTAATTTTTAGAGAGTTGAAAGCGTTTTCTTTGCTTCGTTTCTTTGTCGCTAAGGACAAAGAAATGACGCGCCGCCACGCGCAGTGGCTAATAGTGATAAAGAAATCAGCCAACATAAAACGCGCAAAGACCTGGAAAGCAGCAACCCGGCATAGCCCCCGACCGCTAACGCAGAACCCGTGCAACCCGGCATTGAACCAGACCGCTAACCCCAGACCCTCGCAACTGGCACTAACCTCACCGACCAACCTCGCTCCCCCCCAACCCCAAGTGCGAACGAACACCCCCCCGTCATTGCATAACCTTCAGCCACCGCGCTTTGGCCTGAACACCAGGCTCCGATGCCCACCATTCCTCCGACATCAACGCCTGCTTAGCCGCATTCTCCGGCGAACTCGGTAATTCGCTTGCCCGCTTAGCCGTAATCTTGCCAGTCTTGAACGCAGCCGGACTACCCGGACCATAGTCAATATAAAGCGGCAGGTTAGCCTGCAATTCCGGCGACACCGCCACATTCACAAACTGGATCGCCGTCGGCAGATTCGGCGCATTCTTCAATATGCACAACTGCGTGTTTCGCAAAATGCCATCGTTGTAAGTAAAAGCCACGTCCGGATTGTCCTTCTGCACCGCACTCGCGCGGCCATTCCAGATCATCTCCATGTCTACCTCGCCGTCATGCAGCAATTGCGCCGACTGGTCGCCCGACGTCCACCACACAGTAATGTCGGGCTTGATCTGCTGAAGCTTCTTGAAGGTCCGGTCTACATCGAGCGGATAAAGCTTGTCACGCGGCACGCCGTCCGCGAGCAACGCGGCTTCGAGTACCGTTTGCGGATCATTGCGAAGCGCTCGAGTGCCAGGAAACGCCTTCATGTTCCAAAAATCCGCCCAGCTCTGCGGGACCTTCTTGAGCGCCTTCTTGTTGTAGCCAATCACCGTCGAATAGAACTCGTAGGCAACCGAATAAGGCGTTCGATACTGCTCCGGCATGGCAGCCGCATTCGGCAGTTTGCAAAAGTCCAGCTTCTCCAGCAGGCCTTCGCGGCCGCCGCGCAAACAATTCGACGTTGGGGTATCCACTACATCCCATATCGGTTTGCCGGTCGCGCCTTGCGCCTTGATCGCCGGCCATGCGTCAGGGATGCTGTCCTGGTTGACCGTAATCCCAAGCAGCTTCGCGGCGGGATCGAGAATGGCCTTGGTCCTGGGCCTCCTGATAACTGCCGCCTTGTGACACGAAAGTGATCTGTCCCGCGGCGAAAACGGGTCCGGTCGAAACAAGACCAATAAGCAGCGACAGTGCGATGGGGCGGAGCGACAGGTTTCTCATCGACGGCGGTCCTGATGGTTGAGTGGTTCGGCTGCGGGTAACGAAGAAACGCGCCAAGCAACGTGCGCAGGAATCAACATGCGAAGTCGCATGCGACTTGCCTGTTGATACAACGTCTGCCAAGCGATCAATGTAATGTCTGCATCTTGCCTTGCGGTTCAGCCGGACTCACACGCTCAAGCGACCCCTGTTGCAATGCAAGGCAAGGCGCGCACGGCTGACATGGGAAAAATATAGGGGGCCATTTTTGAGGAGGCAATGCCGCAATTGTTTGAGTACCCATAACGTGGGGTAATGACCAGCCCTGCCATGATTGCGGCTTTGCAGGATCCAACAATAACTCTTCGAGGCCATGAATTGCCCACGGGGCAAGAACGGTTCTTGAGCGTTCATCCGGTTCTTTATGACCCACGTCGCGGATCATGACATTGATCCGCCGCCCCCTTGCCGCTTCCAGATGCGAGCGCGCAACGGAGATGTCGTCCGTACAAACCCGCTCGACGTAAGGCCTGCATTGCGACATGGTTCGTCGCAGCACTTTTCAGTGAGCAGTTCAAACGCGTGGGCGCAGCGGACCGGGAAATCCTCCGACTTTAGGGGTTTCAGCCCATTCAGCCCGTCCCGAGCGCATACATCGCAGGTCATCGTAAGCGCAGTTCGTCGTGCCATGATGACAATGCGCACGGTCGTCTCCTAAACGATGAATGCAGGCAAATTCGCCTGCATTTCTTTGAATTTGTCGTGTTATGCCATCGTTAGACCGCCGCCAGAGCGCGCAAAATAGGCGGGTCAAGAACCAAGGCCGGCCCCAAGGAAATCTATGGCGATCAACACATTCGGCGGACTATGCGACCTGGTCGGCCGTCATCGCAGCAGTGTCGTGATGCGGCTGCTCGCTACCGTGTTCCTGTTCAGTTGCACGGTCACGCTAACGCTTACGGCGCTTCAGCTTTATCGCGATTATCACCGTGGGGTCACGCTCATCGAAAGCCGCCTTGCGGAAATCGATAGCAGTTATCGCGGTAGCCTGGGCGAAGCGCTCTGGCGGCTCGACCGTCCGCAACTCGAACTCCAACTTGACGGCATTCTCCATCTGCCGGACATCCGGCTGGCCGAAGTCACCGAGGTGATCGCCAGCGACAGCTCCATGGTGGTTGCCGCCGGAACTCGTTCGCGCGGCCCGGTCATGGTGCGCAGTTTTCCGATTGTGTATCGCATCCAGGGTCACGAGGAATCGATCGGCACGCTGCGTGTGGAAGCAACGCTCGACAACCTGTACAACGAACTGCTTAAGACCGCATTGGTGATCTTGCTGAGCCAGGGCGCCAATACTTTTCTGGTGTCGCTATTCACCATCTATATCTTCTCGCGGCTCGTCACGCGCCATCTCGCCACGGTGGCGCGGCGCGTCGAAAGCTACGACTTCCGGCAGGCGCCGCAAGCCTTCACGCTGCAGCGCCGCCGGCCGCGCCGTCCAGATGAACTCGAACGGGTAGTGGCCGCGTTCGACTCCATGTGCGCGCGCCTCCACCGCGCGTATAAAGACGAACGCGAAGCAGCCGAAGGCCGTGAAGCGAGGCGCACCGCCGAGGCGGCCAATCGCGCGAAATCCGAATTCCTCGCCAACATGAGCCATGAACTGCGCACGCCGCTGAACGGCATCCTCGGGTACGCGCAAGTCCTTGGCCGGGACCGGACGCTCAGCGAGCGCCAGCGCGACGGGCTCGGCGTGATTCAAAGGAGCGGCGAACACTTGCTTGCGCTGATCAACGACATTCTCGATATCGCGAAGATAGAGGCCGGCAAAATGCCGTTCGATATTGTTGCCGTGCCACTCCCCGGGTTGCTTGGAGACGTCGCGGAAATCATTCGCGTGAAGGCTGAGCAAAAGCAGCTTTTCTTCATATGCGAAGCCGCGCGCGACGTCCCCAACGCCGTGCGTGCCGATGAACGCCGGTTGCGCCAGGTACTGCTCAACCTGCTGGCAAACGCGGTGAAATTCACCGACAGCGGCTACGTAAGTTTGCGAGTGGCGCTCTTGCAGAATGGCCGGGTCCGCTTCGCGGTGGAAGATACCGGAATCGGCATTGGCGACATGCAGCGCGAGCTGATCTTCGAACCCTTCGAGCAAACCGGCGATGAACAACGGCATCGTGGAGGAGCCGGGCTTGGCCTTGGCATCAGCCGGCAACTCGTGCGTTCGATGGGAAGCGAGATCCTGGTCGAGAGCCGCAAAGGCGAGGGCAGCACCTTCTGGTTCGACCTCGAAGCGGTTCCTGCACCATCCTCGTCAGCCGCCACCAATCCAGCATGGGTGGTCACCGGCTACACGGGAGCGCGCAGGAGCGTGCTGGTTATCGACGACGTGGCCACTAACCGCGCGGTGGTGGTCGACATGCTGGAACAGATCGGCTTCGACATGATTGAAGCAGCCAGCGGTCAGGAAGCGCTGGAGAAAGCTCAGGTGAAGCGTCCATCAATAGTCCTGACCGATATCGTGATGAGCGAAATGGACGGACTCGAAACCATGCGCCGCTTGCGGCTGCTGCCGGACTTTACCGGCGTGCCGGTCATCGCGATCTCCGCAAGCCCGACAGGCGGCGACGAAAAGCGCAGCCTGAGCGCGGGCGCTGACGCGTTTGTCGCGAAACCCATTCATCTCGACACGCTGCTCGCAAAGATTGCCGCGCTGCTTGCGCTCTCCTGGACTTATGCGCCACTTGGCGAGCCGCTGCCCCAACCCGCGGCAATGATGCCGTGCCCGGCCGTGCCCTCGCATGAAATGCAGGACCTGCACCGGCTTGCACGCCAGGGCAACATGCGCGAGATTGTGTTGTGGGCCGAACGCATCGCGTCCCTCGACGAGCGTTACAGCGCGTTCGCTGCGGAGTTGCGCTCGCTTGCGAAGAACTATCGGACCAAGGCGATCGTGCAATTCGTCGAGCGCCATCTTGAAGGGGGACAAGCGTCATGAATAATGCGGCTATCGACCTTGCACCCCCGGAGTTGGAACCGCCTTCAGTCCTGATCGTCGACGACATGCCCGCTAACCTGAGTGTGGTCGTGGAGAGTCTCGAAGGGCAGGGCTTTCGGGTGCTGGTCGCACTGGATGGGCTGGAAGCGCTCGAGCGCGCGGCGTTCTCGCAACCGGATCTCATCCTGCTTGATGTCAAGATGCCCGGCATAGACGGCTACGAGACCTGCCGGCGGCTTAAATTGAATAGTGAAACCAGCGACATCCCCGTGATCTTCATGACGTCGATGTCCGCGAGCGCGGACGTGATCGAAGGGCTGGCAGCGGGCGGCGTGGACTATGTGACCAAGCCAATCCGCGTTGACGAAGTCGTGGCGCGTATTGGCACGCATCTGGCATTGCGCACGCTGCAGCAGCAACTCGTGACGCGGAACATGCAGTTGCAGCACGAAATTGCCGCACGCGAAAAGACGCAGAAAGCGCTAAGCGATGCCCGCGACGAACTCGAAGCGCGGGTAGCGCAACGCACTGAAGAACTGGCGCGGGCCAACCGCAGCCTCAACCTGGAGATTGTCGAACGCCGGTACGTAGAGGCGCGGCTAAAGGAAAGCGAGGCGCGGTTTCGCGCGATTGTGGAGACGAGTCCGGTGCCGCTGTGTATTACGTCCATGCCGCAAGGCGACATCCTGTACATGAACCAGCCGATGCGCGAACTCTTCGGGCTCGATACGACGCAAGCGGCGCTTGGCAATATTATCGACTTATATGCATTGCCCAAGGAGCGCGGCGAACTGGTCTGCCATCTTCGCGACGAAGGATGTCTGCGTAATGCCGAGCTAAGTTTCAGGCGACCCGACGGAACTTCGTTCTGGGCCGTCGCCAATGCGCGGGTCGCGACTTATGGCGACGTTCCGGCCATTTATGTAGGGCTTTACGACATCACGGCGCGCAGGAATGCCGACGAGAAACTGCGCGCGAGCGAAGCGAGTCTCGCCAACGCCCAGCGCCTGGCTCGGCTCGGCGACTGGTCATGGGATCGCGATAGCGGGATCACGCACTGGTCGACCGGGCTCTACCGCATCCTCGGACTGGAGAGCCTGGTCGCGAAGCCGTGTTATAGCGCTTATCTCTCGATGGTTCATCCCGACGACCAGGCCATGGTCAGGCGCGTGGCGCGCGGTCTGCTTGCCAAGGGACAGTCCTTTGGCATCGATCATCGCATCACGAGTCCCGATGGGACCACACGTATTGTCCGGCTTCAGGCAGAACGCGTGGATACCCGGGAGGGGCAGTCGTGGGGGATTGTCGGCACTGTTCAAGACATCACCGAGCGCAAGCGTACAGAAGAGGAATTGCTGGCGTCGCGCGAGCAATTGCGTGAGTTATCGGCGTATCTGGAGGCAATCCGGGAAGAGGAGCGGCGCCGTATAGCATTGGAGATTCACGACGAACTGGGTCAGTTGCTCACCGCGCTGAAAATGGATGTTGCGCTGCTCAAGATGCGCGTAGTCGCGGACGCTGAAGCGACCCGGAAGATAGACGATATCCGCGAGCTGGTAGAAAAAACCATCTGGATGGTGCGCAACGTGGCGAGCCATTTGCGACCGGCGGCGCTCAACTTCGGTATTGTGTCGGCCTTGGAGTGGCTTTCTGAAGACTTTAGCCGGCGCAATGGCATGCCTTGTCAACTGGTCGTGCGAGGCGGTGAACCGAGCCTTGTGGACGCCCATGCAACCGCCGTATTCCGTATTGTCCAGGAGTCGCTCACGAATGTATCGCGGCATGCCGGCGCGTCGCGTGTGGCGGTGACGCTCGTCAGCACGAACCGGGCGCTCGATCTTCGAGTCAGCGACGACGGTCAGGGCTTTGACCCGGACTCCGCGCAAGGCGGCTATTCGTATGGCTTGCTGGGCATGAGCGAGCGGGCGCGGCTGATAGGCGGGACGCTTCAGGTCGACAGTGCGCCAGGTGCTGGAACGATGGTTTCAATCAATTTGCCGCTGGATAGCGGACGGGAAAGATGATCAGTATTTTTATAGCAGATGACCACGCAATCGTGAGAAGCGGCCTGAAGCAGATCGTAGCCACGACGACTGATATTGCCGTAGTAGGGGAAGCCGCGCATGGGTCTGAAGTGGTGGACAAGTTGCGTGCTTGCCGCGTGGACCTGCTGTTGCTCGATATGACCATGCCCGGCATTAGCGGTGTGGATTTAATTCGGCGCGTGCGGGCTGAGCAACCCGCATTGCCGATCCTCGTGCTGAGCATTCACAACGAGGGGCAAGTGGTCTCGCGGGCGTTACGCGCGGGTGCAACGGGCTATGTGACCAAGGACAGCGACCTTGAGGTCCTGCTCGCCGCAATCCGCAAGCTGGCGGCGGGAGGGCGCTTCATTGACCCGAAGCTGGTCGATGCAATCGTTTTCGATTCGCCTTCCAGCGACGGCCCGCCGCATGAGATTCTCTCTGACCGAGAGTTCCAGGTGCTGCAAATGCTGGCGGCCGGAAACAGCATCAATGATATTGCCGAGGTGTTGTCGCTCAGTGCAAAGACGATTAGCACGCACAAGATGCGGCTCATGCAGAAACTCGGGCTCACTAACAACTCTGAAGTGATTCGTTATGCGGTCCGGCACGGGCTGGTGACTGAGTGAGCGCATGAAAGTAAGAAAATGAAGGATTCAATGCACATTTGAGTCTCGACGCGGCCCCCGACACTGAGCAGGTTGCGTGTCAGGAAATCCTTATAGTCGTTGCAGGATTTCCCTAGATCAAATTCCGCTTGTACCGACTGGAAAATGAAACGGAACCAGATAGCATGGTGTTATGCGAAAGGGTGCGAGGAGCGTTCGATGAATCCGCCGGCACCGGCAAAACCCCAAGTCTTTCGCTAGGGATCATAGTGGTCGCCAGAGACCGCCGCGGTTCAAGCGCCAGTCTGTTTGTAAGGTGTTTTCAAGGCGGGTTGAAGCGACTGCCATTATGCTTAGGCACTATCTTTCGCTTGCGGTCCGGCTTCTCTAGTGTTCTTTCATCTGAATGGCTCTTGGCAAGTAAACGGTCGTTTGGGACGGCTTTGATAAAGCGTGGCCGGGTGGCAGCGTGTCGACCCTGGTGTGTTTTTGCGGAGATCCCATGGACAGCGAACTCGGGCTGCAGGTGCAGGAGGATGTGCGTGAACTTACCGGCTGGATCAGCGTCTGGTACGACCAGGCGGTCGCCGCGCGGTTTATCAGCCCACCGTTCATTCTTGATGAAACCACAGCAGATCGTCTTCAAGGTTACTTCGATGTAGGCCTGACGCCAGACGATGCCGTCCATGCTTTTTTCGGTGTGATGCACTGAACATAATGTTCATCTCGCGCTGCCGAAAACGGTGGTCGCGACAAGTTTGTAGAACCTTCAGCGGCACATGCGCCGGGGAGGTTGAGATGTAAGCTGGCTCTCAGTTCTAGCCCTCCCCTCGGAGCTAGAATTTCAGGCGTCGTGTTCGCACGACGCCTTTTTTTTGGCCTCCGCAGATAATCGCCCCGGGTATGAAATCAGCCCGACACATAAGGCCCATGTTGCAGCTCCGATTTCTCCAGCGCGGCCAGCACGGCGTCGAACACAAGCCGTACGCGGGCGGGCACCGGTCCTCGCTGCGGCCTGTAGACGTAGACCGGCCACGGCTCTGGCGCAATGTCGTCGAGTACGCTGATCACCTTGCCCGCGCGCAGCAGGGGCAGTGCGAGATAACTCACGACCTGCCCAAACCCCAGCCCCGCCACCACGGCGCGGCACTCGCACTCGCCATCGTCGGTCTGAAACGCAAGGTTGGTCGGCGTCATTTGCTGCCCGTTGGAAAACTGCCAGGGCCACGCTCGCCCGGTGTTCCTGTCGATAAAACCAGTTGCCGGTAGCAGCGCAAGTTCAGCGAGGTCTGAAGGACGGCCCACGCGTGCTATCAACTTAGGACTCGCAATGACGGAGAAGCCCACGTGCGATGCAGGGCGTACCACGAAACGACTGTCTCGCATGAAGCCGATCCGTACGCCAATATCGATCTGCTCGGCAATCGGGTCGCTGATTGCATCGGACAGACGCAGGTCAAGGGTGATTCGCGGATGCTTCTCGGCGAGACGCACAAGCGCGGGCATCAGAAAACGTTCGCCGATGGACTTCGGCGTGGTCAACCGGACCAGGCCCGCAATCTCGGCGTCGATCTCGCTGTCTTTCGGTCTCAAGAGATCGTCCATCTGCTGCACGAGTTCACGTGCGCGCTGCGCAAACGCTTCTCCTGCTTGCGTGGCGCGCACGCGCCGGGTGTTGCGGTGGAAGAGGATTTCGCCCACCAACGCTTCTGCTTCCTGAACGGCTCGCGTGATTGCCTGAGGCGAAGTGCCTAGCCGGGTAGCGGCTTCCTTGAAGCTTTGTGCTTCAACGGCGGCACAATAGATGCGCAACATTTCAAGGCGATTTTGCATGACGGGCTCTCATATTTTGTTCCATAAAATGGAATTATGAAATCGTATCATTTCCATTGAATGGTTGACTTGCGATTCCCATACTGTCTTCTGTCGAGGGGGCCTTCGCCTTCTCAGGAACACAGGAGCCTGTCAACAATGAGCAGCACTATCAGCAATGGAATCGAAGGCAAAGTCGTTGTCATCACTGGCGCGAGCAGCGGGCTGGGTGAAGCCACGGCGCGTCATTTATCGGCGAAAGGGGCCTCGCTTGTATTGGGCGCGCGTCGTCTGGACCGGCTTGAGAGCATCGCCGCCGAGTTGCGCGAAGCGGGCGGCAAGGTCGAAGTACTGGCCGCCGATGTCACCCGCCGCGCCGATGTCCAGGCGCTGGTCGATCGGGCCGTGAGCGCTTACGGACGCGTGGACGTCGTGGTCAATAACGCGGGGTTCATGGCGATCGCGCCCGTGTCGGAACTCAAGGTCGACGAATGGGAACGCATGATCGACATCAATATCAAGGGCGTGTTGTACGGCATCGCCGCCGCGTTACCGGTATTCCAGAAGCAGGACAGCGGCCACTTCATCAACATTTCGTCGGTGGCGGGCATCAAGGTTTTTAGTCCCGGCGGCACGGTCTATAGCGGTACGAAGTTTGCCGTGCGCGCGATTTCCGAAGGCTTGCGCCACGAAGTAGGCGCCTCGATCCGCACGACGATCATCCTGCCTGGCGCGGTCGACTCCGAACTGAAGCTCGGCAGCTCCCATGAAGAGAGCGCGAAGGTAGTGGGGCAGTTTTACCAGCAGGCGATTCCTGCGGACTCGGTCGCTCGCGCCATTGCCTACGCGATCGAGCAACCAAGCGATGTCGATATCAACGAGATCGTGCTGCGTCCGACTGCGCAGGAGTTCTGATCGGTCTTGGCGATGCAAAGGAGGCAATAAAAAAATGCGTGCAGCTTGTTGTTTGGATCTTTGCACAACACGCTGCACGCGGAAAAACGATGAGCGTCGTCCTTCCAATGCGAAAGAATCAGAACCTGTGTGTCATCGCCAACCGGGCCATCAACTGATTGCCGGTTGAGGAGATGCCCGACGAACCTGGAATATCGGCATTGTCGAATTGGGTACCCGTGTTGCCATTCACGTGTTGATAAGCGCCCTGGATATAGACCGACGTACGCGTGCTAAGGTCGTAGTCAAGCATCAAGGCGAATTGATTGTACTTGGGCATCGACCGTCCAGTGGTAGCGGAAATGTGCGCGAACGTATAAGTGTAAGACGCCGCCATCCAGAAATCAGGCTTGAAGAAGTACTGCCCATTGACTTCGAAGTTGTCAAACTTCCACGAGTTCTGCGTACCGGCCACCGGCTGATCCGTAAAGTACAAGTTGCTCGTCGGATTGTAGACATCCACATGCGAATACGCGAACGCTAACATTGCCTTGTTCGCGAACGTGTACGAGACGCCCGCGTCAATGTTCTGCTGCGAGTCGGCCGTAAAGACGGTTGTATCATTCGATACCGCGCCCGAAGCGTTGGCTCCGCCGCTATTGGTTTTCATGTACGCGAGCGCTGCGGCAAAACCCCCCATCTTGTAGGTGCCTGCGGCGCTGTACATGCGGTTCGTTGCGAACCCTCCCGCCTGATTGCTGAAGCCGTACATGGTTTCGCCAGTAAAGCCGCTAACCGTCGGCGACACATACTTGACCGAGTTCTGGATACGATAATCCCAGTCGGCGTTGTCGTTGTCGAATGGGTGCGCCGCGAGATCGCCAATGGTGTTGCCCGCTGCGGTGAACCCGCTCCACATGTCGACGGTGGGATCGTACTGGCGACCCATGGTGAACGTGCCGTACTGGGCTGACGACAAGCCAACGTAAGCTTGGCGGCCAAATTCAAGGCCGCCTTGACCGAGTTGCCCGTTGTTCGTGTTGAAGCCATTTTCCAGGAGGAAAATTCCCTTCAACCCGTTGCCCAGGTCCTCACTGCCTTTCAAGCCCCAGCGGCTGCCTACGGTGTCACCGCTGACCATTTCGTACCCGCGATGACCTTGACCGTTGCTCGTAAAGTCAAATCCCTCGTCGATCAAACCATAGAGCGTGACGCTGCTTTGCGCGTGCGCGACGGTGCTTAGGAAAATTGCCGGAATCGCGGCGGCTAGCAAGGTTTTCTTCATGTTTTCCAATCCCAATGTGTAGATTCAGACGCGCGTGTGTCGCTTGACGTCGCTTGATTTCGCTTCCTGCCGCGCGAACTTGCCGACGAAATTAAGACTTCATGAAAGCGCCCACGAAGGTTAATGAGCCGTTATTCATAGCTGCGGCGACTAACTGAAATTCTGACTTTCAGACGATGGAAGAGCACGCGCTAAAGCCCTTAGCGGCTTACTGGCTAGGCAAGGGCGCAACGCTTGAGGCTTTCGGAAGAGAGGGGCAAGAACGATGCGTGTCGTGAATCAGATACACGCAACTTCCAAACAATGTGAATTGATGTATTGGGACTTTGCTTGAACGCTGCGCGGAATCCGCATAAGCGCAGAAAAAATGGACGACGTAAAAATACAGCCGCCTCGACCTTGCGTCGGAGCCACAGTGCTTACTCGGCGCTTACTTCAGTGAACCTTAAATTACTCTTCATGTTACAGCGGACTTTCCGTTGCAATCAGTTCGCTATCCTGAATCTCGTCACCCGTCGATAAACAAAACCAGTAGGCGCAGGCGACTACTCAACACCGCTGTCTTTACGGAGAACATCCATGAAACGACTTTCCGCTGCATTGATTACGCTTTCACTCGCCCTTACAAGCGCGTCGGCCCTGGCCGCTCCGAGTCTCACGCAGGCCGAATGCCACGACTATCCGTTCACGCCGCTCAAGCACACCGTCACGCATAAACAACTGATGCAGGAGTTAAGCGAACTGGAAGCGGTCGGGTATCAGCCGACTTCCGACGACAACGAATATCCGGACCAACTGCAAACCGCCGAATCCAAGCTGCATCAGGAATACCGTCGTGACTGCGTGCAGGCGCAGGTCGCAGGCAACCCGGCCAGTTCATCGGCGAACTAAGCCCTGAGCATTGCCGCGGATGACCGCGGCTGAAAAAAACCGCGGACGAAGCAAACCGTCAATTCGACACGACGTGCCAAATAATGGTTCACAAAATTTTCGATGCTCCCTTAGAGGCTTTGCCCTAAGCACATTTCAGTAAATATCTTTTCATGAAGCAGATGACGGACCGTTAAGGCTCACGGCGTAGTCTTAGCACCGTCAACACCGTGCCAAAACCATTCGCGGACCGCGGCGCTTAATTCACAGGTTCTCCAGGAGTAGCGACATGAAAAAACTTTTTTTCGCAGCAGGCCTTCTCTCATGCGCGGCATGTTCTTCAGCATTTGCTCAGGCACCAGCGAAACCTGCGCAAGACCAATCGTGGAAACCTCCCGTCTCCACGCTCACCCGCGCGCAGGTTGAGCGCTCGCTCGTTCGTGCTGAAAAAGACGGTCAGCTTAATTATCTCGATACAGTCGTTTATCGCGGTGCCCGCTAAGCTCAGGTAGCTTTCTGATGCCTGTCCGTCAACTTCATTCGCCGATCTCATCGGGTCGGTTGTGGCATCATTTACCCTCTGGAAGTACAGACGGTACGCGGTTTTCTGCCGATACCGACTTGGGATTGGGAACAATGACGACACGAGTGCTTACGGTAGAGGACGATCCGCTAGCAGCGAATGAGATCGTGGCAGAGCTTGAAAAATGTGGGTTCGAAGTGGATTGGGTAGATAACGGGCCCGACGGTCTCGCCCGTGCAATGAGCGGCGAGTATGACGCGATCATGCTCGACCGCATGCTTCCGGGACTCGACGGCCTGACTATCCTCACCACCTTGAGAACGGTAGGCGTGCAGGCGCCAGTGTTAATGCTAAGTGCGCTTGGCGATGTAGACGAGCGCATTCGCGGCCTGCGTGCGGGCGGTGACGACTACCTGACCAAGCCGTTTAATTCGGACGAACTCACAGCACGTCTCGAAGTATTGCTGCGACGCCGGCGCGAGGCTCCCGCACGTAATGAAACAACGCTGAACGCAGGGCCGCTTCTCATCGACCTGATTTCGCGCAAGGTGACGCGCGACGGCATTGAAGTGCCGCTGCTGCCAACCGAGTACCGGATTCTGGAGTTCATGATGCGGCACGCGGGGCAGACCATCACGCGCACCATGCTGTTCGAAGCGGTGTGGGGTTATCACTTCGATCCCGGCACCAACCTGATCGACGTTCACATGGGCCGCTTGCGCAAGAAGATCGATCCCCCCGGTGCTACCGCAATTATTCAGACCGTGCGCGGTTCGGGTTACATCCTGACGTGATCCATCTCCTATAAGAACACCTTGGCTGACTCAACGAATCGAACGCATCCCTTAGAAATGGGGCGCCGCTGGCACAACACGACCTTCCGGTGGCTTTCGGTTTACGCCGTGATCTTTGCGCTGTCGGTCATGGTGCTGATCGGATTTATTGGCTGGTCGGCAACCACGCGCATGGAGTTCGACGCAGACTCAGTGCTGCATTGGCAGCTCTTCTATTTCGGGTCCATTGATGACCCGCAACTTCCCGCGACTATTTATAGGCGCACGGAAGGCGAACATCTGAATACCAATTACTTCGGGTTGTTCGCAGCCGACGGCACGCATCTCGCCGGCGATATCCGCGTGCTGCCGTCGAACCTGCCGCTCGACCGTCAAGGTCATACACTCAACGACAGCCTGATCGTCGCCAACCAGGCAAAGTCGCCAGTTGTGCGAGCCATGGGTGTACGGCGGCGCAGCGGCGAACAGATCGTGGTCGCCCGCGATCTCACGCACGTACTGCACATTCGCGAAACGATGATCAACGCGTTGGTTGGCGGCGGCTTGTTCTGCCTGCTGGTGAGCATAGCCAGTGGCTTGTTGCTCAACCTTCGGCAAATGCGGCGAGTCCGTGATATTCGCAACGTAACGTTGCGGATAGCCGAGGGTGACCTGAACCGCCGCTTACCGATCGGCGGACGCGACGAGCTGGATATGCTTGCGCATCTGGTGAATCACATGCTCGAGGAAATTGAACGGCTGATGACGGAGGTCAAGAGTGCGTGCGACGGAATAGCGCATGACCTGCGCACGCCAGCCGCGCATATCCGCACCTTGCTCGCCAATGTGGCCGAACGCATGCACGTGATCCAGGACGACGGCGTCGCTCAAATGCTCGACCGTGCGCGCGTGGAAGCCGACATGTTGCTGGATCGTTTTGGCGCGATGCTCCGCATTTCGGAGATTGGCGCATTGAAGCGGCGCGGCGGTTTTTCATCGGTGGATCTCACAACGCTGGTTCATGAATTAAGCGAACTGTATGAACCGCTTGCCGAGGATCGGGGAATTAGCTGGGCGGTGGTGGTCGAACAGGTTGCCGCGGTGCATGGCGATCGGGCGTTGCTCTTCGAAGCGTTCAGTAACTTGCTCGATAACGCCATCAAGTTCGCGCCGGATAACGGCGCCGTGCGCATCGAGCTGACGGATCATCCGCAGGGCGCGCTGCTGGTCATTTCTGATAATGGTCCAGGCATTCCGGAGCGGGAGCGGGAAGCAGTTTTGCAACGCTTCTACAGAGCCGATCAGACGCGTCATCTGGCAGGCTCGGGACTCGGTCTCAGCATTGTGTCGGCCGTGATGCGGCTGCACGATTTCGCGCTTCGCGTGGGCGCTAATGGCACCGGTACCACGCCCGGTACGACGATGACGGTTGAGTGCTGGCCCCACGCGCTTCAATAATGCATTTTCTGATTGCCAAGTATTCCTGATCAACTGATTAACCGATTAATTGATTACCGAGTAAGAGCCACCCCTATGCGAGTTCTGCTCATTTCCACCGTCTGCACCGAGGGCGCTTATCTGCATAAGGCTTTACGTGAAAGCGCGCACAGCCTGCAAATGACCGACGACTTACGCGACGGGCTTCATCTTGCATCGCAAGATACCTTTGACGCGGTCCTGATCGTGGCTGTCGATACTGAGTCCATCTGCAACCTGGCTGTGCTCTTATCCGAGTTCGCACGTTTGCCGGGATCACCCGCGATCCTGGTCGTCCTCGGACGCGCGACACCTGTAGAAAGAGCGCGCATGCTGCGCGCCGGTGCGGACGCATGCTTCGTGCAGCCGTATTCGTTTATTGAAATGCAGGAACGCATGCTGGCGTTGTATCGATCATCCGTGCAAGGCTTGGGCGACTCCACACTCGACCTTTCGCTGAGGCTTGATCCGCTTACGCGGGAGCTGGTGGAAGGAGACAAGCGTTTCCCCCTGACCAAGCGCGAGTTCCTGTTGATTGAGTCGCTGCTGCGCCAGCCCGATGCCCCCGTTGCGCGCGACCAGTTGATCCGATATGCGTGGCCTGACAAGGACGTCGTAGACCCGTCGAGCGTGAATCTGGTGGTCTCACGGCTGCGCCGCAAGCTTGAGTTGCACACCTTCGGTGCGCGTCTTGAAACCGTCAGCCGCTTCGGTTATCAGATCAACACGACACAGATGCCGCGTGTTCTTGCCCTGGCCGATTCTCGATCGAACGTTGAAGGCGCATAAAAAATCGGGTCCGTCAGTAAAATCTATGGGCGAGTTCTGGCTCAGGAAGTTTGCCAAGTACGTGATATAGCGAGAGTTCCGTCATTTTGAAGGTGCGATATCCATAGGCTTTTCTCATAGTGACTTTGGCTTTGTTGTTCAGTCCCTCAACGATGCCACTGGAGAACGCCTTTCGCGCCCGGAAATAGTTGAGCAACAGCTCTCGATGGGTGCGTACTGTGCGAGCGAATTTCTTGAGCGGGTCGATGCGCGAGCGCATGACCTCGCTGCACCACTGATCCAGGAATTTGCCTGCCCATGCGGGTGACTCGTAGTCCCAGAATTGCTGGAAGTATTCTTTGAAGAGGTAGGCCCGTACGCTCTTGAGGTTATAGCGCAGCACCTCACGCAGCTTGATGCGCTGGGAGTCGGTCAGGTTCCCCGGGCGCTTGAGCAGACACCAGCGCGACTTCTTAAGCACCGGCTCGTAGCCGTCCTTGACCAGTTGGCGTGCTTCGCCCGCACGGACCTCGTCGATGGCAAGATTGAGTTTAGCGACGATGTGAAAGCGGTCCAGAATGTTCAGCGCCCCTGTGCAATGCAGTTTGATCATGTCCAGATAGGGTTTCCACATGTCCGAACACACAAACTCGATGCCCTGCGCCAGTTCCGTGCCGATCATATCGAAGAACTTCTGGAACGCTTCTTTGGTGCGCTTCTCGCCCACCCAGAGCAGGCGCGTGCAGCCCGCCTCGATCTGGTAGACCAGTGTCAGATACTCATGACCACGACCGTAGGCGATTTCGTCCACGCCGATGGCCCGGATATGCCCCAGCTCGCGATGCTCCAGACCCCATTGCACGACATAGGCCACGGCCTGTTGGACCTTCTCCCAACTGGTGTGGAAGGACTGTGCCGTGTCCTTCCATGAAAGCTTGCGCGCCCAGTGCGCCAAGTACAGCATGTACGCCCTGGTCAACTGGTGCTTGCCCATTGCCCAGGGCACCTCCTCTACCTTGACCCCACATCGCCTGCATTCCACGCGCCTCATGCTGTACAGTAAAAACACCGCAAAGCCCCAGATCGGGATGAACTCGAAGCGGCGTTGGGGCAGTTGGTCGTAGCCCCTGGCGGGTTGATGGCATCCTGAGCAGCACGCTCTGGAGCCTTTGCGCGGGCGCACATCGATCTCGATAGTATTGCTATGCATGCACAAGCGCGCGGTACCGTAGACGAAGCCAGGGAAATGGTGGCAGGCATTAAGCAGACGAGTCAAAAGCATGAGCAACAA